>JAHBXC010000005.1 GCA_019636675.1 Phycisphaeraceae bacterium | reverse complement strand
CGCGCCCTGCGCAAGGGCGACGCCGCTCAGCGAGAGGCCCGCGACCAGCAGGACATACACGACGGGTTTAGACTGGCGAAATGACATCGCGCTCGGACTCCTCTCAGAAGTCTCGGTCCCGCTCGCTCGTGGCCTTCGTCCCCGGTTGCCCCCATGGCCCCCGCCCCCGGAGTCGTGTCAGCCATTCGGACGGTTCACACGACACAGAACTCTCGCGCCGCCGCAAGCCCAAAAGGACCAAGAATCATGAAAAACTTCTCGGACCGGCCACACGCCGGTCGCTCCTTGTGCTCTTTCAAGGTAGCGGCTGGCCTTCCCGACGCAAGACAAAACCCCAGAGATTGCAGGGATTTCTGGCGGCGGGCCGGGGTCCGTGAACGCGCGCAGCCCGGGCGGCCCTTGCCCATGCGCCCCGCCGCCTCTACCCTCGGTGCTCGGCCCGTGCACGATCCGCCCGTTTATCCGGATGAACGGGCGAATCGTCACCGCCGCCACCCTTCGGAGTCTCCCCATGTCGCGTCGTCTGTTCACCTCTGAGTCCGTCTCGATGGGGCACCCCGACAAGGTCGCCGACCAGATCTCCGACGCGATCCTGGACGCGATGCTGGCCGTCGACCCCCGGGCGCGCGTCGCGTGCGAGACGATGGTCTCCACCGGCATGGCGGTCATCGCGGGCGAGATCACGGTCGATGGGTGGGTGGATGTCGACACCGTGGTGCGCGACACGGTCCGCGAGATCGGCTACACCGACCCGGCGATGGCGTTCGACGCCGACTCGATGGCGGTGCTGCAGGCGATCAAGAAGCAGTCGGCCGACATCGCGATGGGCGTGGACAAGGACGGCGCCGGCGACCAGGGCATGATGTTCGGCTTCGCCTGCCGCGAGACGCCCCAGTTGATGCCCCTGCCGATCGAACTGGCGCACCAACTGGTCGCGCGCCAGGCGAAGGTCCGGCGCGAGGGGATCATCCCGGGCCTGCGCCCCGACGCGAAGAGCCAGGTCACCGTCGAGTACCCCTCGCACGACACGACGGCGCACCCCGACAAGGTCAACACCGTCGTGCTCTCCACGCAGCACGACAAGCGCTGGAACGACAAGCAGGACGCCCTCAAGCGCGAGATCGTCGAGCATGTCATCAAGCCCGTGCTGGGCGAGTGGTTCCACTCCGGGATCATCATCCATGTGAACCCCACCGGTCGCTTCGAGATCGGCGGGCCCCACGGCGATGTCGGGCTGACCGGGCGCAAGATCATCGTCGACACCTACGGCGGGCGCGGTCGCCACGGCGGCGGCGCGTTCAGCGGCAAGGACCCGACCAAGGTCGACCGCTCCGCCGCCTACATGGCGCGCTACATCGCCAAGAACATCGTCGCGGCCGACCTCGCCGATGTGTGCGAGGTGCAGCTCTCCTACGCGATCGGCGTCGCCGAGCCCACCAGCGTGCTCGTCGACTGCATGGGCACCGGCAAGGCGACCGACGACGCGATCGCCCGGGGCGTGCGCGAGGTCTTCGCGCTGACCCCCAGGGGGATCATCGAGTCGCTGAAACTGCGCGCCCCGATCTATTCGCCGACGGCGCGCCACGGGCACTTCGGGCGCGACCCCGGCGCTCGCGCCGACGGCGCCCCGACCTTCACCTGGGAAAAGACCGACAAGGTCGACGCGCTGCGCGCCGCGGTCCGCTGAATCCTTCGGACGAACAAATCGCCTATCCCGGCGGCGCTGTTTCGGCGTCCGTGAGGGTGCGATCCTGCGCGCGCCCGGCTACCCTCGCGTGGAGGCCCGGTCGCGGACCGGCGTTGTCGCAATCCTTTCAGACTGCAGGGAGTCGGCCGTGACCCGTTCCATTCTTTCCCTCGCTTCGTGCTCCTTTGTCGCACTCGCTGGCGCGGCGTCCGGCGCCGAGTTCAACACCTCGCTCGCGCTCGACGCCGCCGAGGTCATGCGTCAGGACGCCGCCGCCGCCGCCCAACCGGACGCCGACGCCGCGATCGTCCCTCCCCAGCCCTCGTCGTGGAAAGAGGGGTGGGAGGGCTCCGTCGAGCTGGGCCTCAACGGCACGACCGGCAACAGCGAGCGTGTCTCGTTCCGCGGCGGGGTGAGCGGGCGACGCCAGACCGACGATTACGACACGCGCCTGGGCTTCTTCTTCCTCTACGCGCGCGACGACGGCGACACCTCCGACAACCGCGTCGCGCTCGACGCGCGCAACGACTGGCTCTTCAAGGAATCCCCCTGGCGATTCTTCGCCACGCTGCGCTCCGAGTACGACCAGTTCCAGGACTGGAACACGCGCACCGCGGTCTTCATCGGCCCCGGCTACGAGTTCATCAAGAACGACAAGACGCTCCTCGTCGGGCGACTGGGTATCGGCGGCAACTACCGCACCGGCGGAAACGACGACGGGTTCACCCCCGAAGCCCTCATCGGCGCCGACTTCGAGCACAGGATCACCGAGCGCCAGAAGATCTTCCTCACCGGCGAGATCTACCCCAACCTCGACGACGGCGGCGAGTTCCGAGGCCTCGCGCGCGGCGGGTGGGAGATCCTCGTCGACCCCGATGTCAATATGACGCTGAAGATCGGCTTCGAGAACCGCTACGACTCCGATCCCGGCGGCGACGCCAAGAAGAACGACTTCGATTACTACCTCGCCCTCGTCTGGGCGTTCTGAGCAGAGTCCGTTGACCACTCCGACGCGCCGGGGCCCACGCCGCGGCGCGTTCTTTCCAGCGACCACGACTGTGACCGCATGATCGACAAGGATTGACGCGATGATCGCGACAGCAACGCCCGCCCAGAACCCCGACCAGCTCGCGCAGGCCGCCCAGGCGGCGGCGGAGAAGGCAGCAGAAGCGGCGCAGGCCGCCGCCGACGCGGCCAAGGCCGCCGTCGCGTCGCTCTCGCCTCCCCCGGCCCCGGTCCCCGAGGACAAGCCACTGATCGACATCACCAACCTCGACTACGAGACGGTGGTGCACGTGGCCGAGCAGTACGGCGTGCCGACGGTCAAGGCGCTGCTGATCTTCCTGGCGGCGATCATCATCTCCTCGTGGGCCAGCCGCACCATCCGCAAGGCGCTGCTGCGCACGAAGTTCGACATCACGCTGTCGAAGTTCCTCGCGAACGCGGCGAGGTGGGGCATCCTCATCTTCGCGCTGCTGGCGATCCTGAGCGTGTTCGGCATCCAGACCGCGAGTTTCGCGGTGGTGATCGGCGCGATGGGCCTGGCGATCGGCCTGGCGTTTCAGGGCACGCTGTCCAACTTCGCGTCGGGCATCATGCTGCTCATCTTCCGGCCCTTCAAGGTGGGCGACGTCGTGAACGCCGCCGGGGTGTTCGGCAAGGTCGACGAGATCGAGCTGTTCTTTACGACGATCGACACGCTGGACAACCGTCGCCTGATCGTGCCGAACACGAAACTCTTCGGCGACACGATCGAGAACTTCACCTACCACACCAAGCGGCGCGCCGACATCAACGTGGGCGTCGCGTACGGCGCGAAAATCGACGAGACCCGTGCCGCGCTGCTGCGCGCCGTCGATCGCGTCGAGCGCCGGCTGAAGACCGAAGAGCACGCCGTCGTGCTCGACGGGTTCGGCGATTCGGCGATCAACTGGCAGGTGCGCGTGTGGGTGCCGACCGCCGCCTGGGGGCTTGCGCGCCAGGAGATCATCCAGCGCATCAAGGAATCGCTGGACGAGGCGAAGATCAGCATCCCCTTCCCGCAGCGCGATGTGCACCTGTTCAGGCCCGGCAAGGGCGGGTGAGACAGAGTTGTGACACTTTTGTGCCGAAGTGTCACATTTTGTGCTTTTCGAATCTTTCGCGGCGGCGCCGCAGAAAGCGCTTGCACGGACGCGTGCGCCGCTGTATGTTCGTCCCGTTCGCAGCCCTGCCGCTGCCGGGAGAACGCAGGTATGTTTCGGGTTGATGCAGATGTCATTCAGAGCGACGACGGGCCTCGGGCCTCGGGCCTCGGGCGCTTCGTTGCGCCCGCGGCGGGGCTCGTGCTCGGGGGCGTCTTCCTCTGGGCGGTCCTGCAGAAGTCCGTCGACCCGCGCGACACGCTGGCCGTCGGGCGCTATCTCTTTAGTGAGCAATCGGTTCTGGCCAGGCCGTTCCTCTACGGCCTGCTGTTCTTTGAAATCGCGCTGGGCAGTCTGCTGATCGCCGGGATCGCCCGGCGCGCCGTGTTCGCCGCGACGCTCGCCACGCTGCTGGGGTTCTGCGGGTGGCTGGCCTACCTCAAGATCACCAACGCCCCGGTCTCCTGCGGCTGCGGCAGCAACCCGCGCTTCCTGCGAGACGAGGCGCTCGCCGGTCTGGCGCGCAACGCGGTGCTGATCGCGGTCTGCGTCGCCGGATGGCGGTTCTCGCCCCGCGGCACGCGCGACGGCGCTCTCTCTGGTTCCGCTGATCCCTCCGAGGGCCGCCCGCACCGGGCGGACGGCCCGGCGGAGATTGTCTGAGTCGTGTTCCGAAGGAGGAACAGCATGAAGGGAATGAAGTCCAAGAGGCGCGAGGCGGCCACGCTGCTGTGCTCGCTGGGAGCGATCGCGATCGGCGGCATCGCGGCGGACGCGTGGGCGGCGGTTGAGATTAACGAGCAGGAAAATAAGTGTTGGGTCTGTATCGACCTGCCTTCATGGCAGATCTGTGACTTTCATCTGGCCGCGTACCGGCGGACGTGCCTGAACGCTTGCGAGCGCGCACGTTGTGACTACAACTCGGAGACCGGCTTCAGCAGCAGTTGTCAGCCCGTCTCGCCCAGTGTGGATCCCAACTGTCCCGGCGACCTCGGGGACTGATTCAACGCAGGCCAAATTACGGGCTGGATCTGGTCAATCTAGTTCCAGCCCATTCGGATTTAATCTATGGCGCCCAGATCCAGAGTTATTCTTGCCTGCGTCATCGCGGTCGTTGGATTGATCGTGGCGATGCGATCGCTTCATCGGGGGGCGGCCAACCCGAGAGGCCCTGAGTATGTGGCCGTTGGCTTTCTCCCGTGGTCAGAGTTGTCATTCAGTCGCATCGATGTTCGAGATCCGAAGCGACAGTCAAATCTTCGCGAAAACATCATCAATAGTCTTGTCTCTCAAGGCATCACGCGCAACGATGCAGAGAAACTCACAGCTCGATTCGTTGAGCGGCTCGCCGCGACACTCTTTCCTGTTTCTGATGGCGACCTGGACGCGATTCGTCTTGGCGACGGTGCTGTAGATTTATCGCGTACCTCGACGGTTGACCTGTCTCCCAACATGAAGCCTTTTGCACGCTGGC
Organism: Phycisphaeraceae bacterium; assembly: GCA_019636675.1. Taxonomy (NCBI): domain Bacteria; kingdom Pseudomonadati; phylum Planctomycetota; class Phycisphaerae; order Phycisphaerales; family Phycisphaeraceae; species Phycisphaeraceae bacterium. The sequence continues at coordinate 121,798 of JAHBXC010000005.1, read as the reverse complement.
ATGAACAGTGGCATGGGCGTCCTATTTCACCGGAGCAAGTCGTCGTTCGCCGACTCCCGAGTTTGCGCGAGGATGATCTCCTACCATTTCTTTCTGCGGTTCTCGGAAGGTCGCCCCTGAATGCAATGTACCCGCCGCCGCAGCCGGGGGCCATGATTCTGGAGATCGCAGTTCCGGTGTTGCTGAAGCGAGTTCCTCAGGTCGGAGGAGAAGAGCCCGTGTACTGGGGGGTCGCGTACTGGTTCGACGAGAGCAAGCGTGATTGGGTTCCTGCCGATGCGATCACATATGCCGGCGAGTTGAGTCGAGGGTTCTTTCCCGCCCCGTTCTGAGGAAGCACATTGCGCGTCCGACCCTTCGAATCTGGCATTTGGTCATGCGAGCGTGAACCCAGTGAGCGGGTTCAGCGGCAGCGTCTCCGTCGCGAATCGGCGTTTTCGCTCGTCGAACTCCTGATCACCATCGGCGTGATTGGCATCCTGCTCGGGATACTGATCCCTGTTCTCGGTCGCACTCGTGGGCAGACCCTCGAAGTAGTGTCGCTCAGCAACACTCGCGAGGTCGTGAAGGTCTTCCACGCGTATGCAGCGAGTCATTCGGACTCTCTGCCGTTTCCGCAAAGTCATGATGCGATCAGCGGGCAAGAGCCGATCAGGTTCGGCCCTGTGATCTGGTCGCCAACCGGTGAGATGGGCCCGGACACAGTGCGATACTTCTTTGGCGAGACGTTGTTCCCGTTCGCCCGCGTCTGGCCGGCGCTCGTACGCGATGTCGCGCCGTGGCCCGAGCACTACAAGGCCTGGCTCTCGCCCGGGCACCCGCACCTGCGCGACGCGAAGGATCCGCGCCCGCTCTGGGACCGCGGCGGATCGCCCGGTGTGTCGTACCACTACTCGACGGCGTTCATGGTCTCGCCGCGGTTGCTCCAGCCCGGCGCGACGGCGGACCCGTCGTTCTTCCAGCGCACCCGGCTGTCGATGGTCGCGTTCCCCAGCGCGAAGGTGCTCGCGTTTGATGAGGATCGTTCGTACCTGCCCGCCGACGGGTCGGGCGCCGACAAGTGGCCCACCGGGTTCACCGACGGCTCGGCGTCGCTGCGCGATCGCACCAAGGCGTTTGTCTTCCTCAGCCCGTTTCCGCTCTCGCTCGGCTATTACCACGACACCCCCGGCGGCGTCACCGGTCGGGACTTCTGAACCGTCCCCTGACCGGCCCGGGTGTTGACCTCGCCCAACCCGCCGGGACAATGATCCATGGCGGACCGAACGATTCCCTCTCTCGCGACTGACCCCTCCACCCTGGCCCAGACCAAGATCCTCGCCGAGGGGCTGACCTTCGACGATGTGCTGCTGATCCCGCGCCGCTCCAGCGTGCTCCCGGGAGAGGCCGACACCTCCACCCGGCTCACCCGCGGCATCCGGCTCAACATCCCCATCCTCTCGGCCCCGATGGACACCGTCACCGAGGCCCGCCTCGCGATCGCCCTCGCCCAGGAGGGCGGCATGGGCATCATCCACAAGAACCTCTCCCCCGAGACCCAGGCCCGAGAGGTCGCCAAGGTCAAGCGAACCGCCAACGGCGTCATCACCGACCCCCTCACCCTCGGCCCCGACGACACGGTCGGCGACGCGCGCCGCCTCATGGCCCGCTACGGCGTCTCGGGCTTCCCGGTGACTGCCGACGGCTCGCTCGGGGCGCGCACCAAGGGCAAACTCCTCGGCATCCTCACGCGGCGCGACCTCAAGTTCATCGAGAACGAGAGCACGCCCGTCAAGGAAGTGATGACCAAGGACAACCTCGTCACCGCGCCGTCGAGCGCGACGCTGGCCGAGGCGTACCAGGTGCTCAACCGGGGCAAGGTCGAGAAACTGCCGCTGGTCGACAAGGACTTCAACCTCGCCGGGCTGATCACGATGCGCGACATCGAGCGCCAGGAGCAGTTCCCGCGCGCGTGCCTCGATGAGCGGGGTCGCCTGCGCTGCGGCGCCGCGGTTGGCGTGAAGCAGTTCGAGCGCGTCGAGGCGCTGCTCGAGGCGGGCGTCGATGTGATCGTCGTCGACACGGCGCACGGGCACAGCGAGAATGTGCTGCTGACCGTCGCGGAGATCAAGAAGAAGCACGACATCCAGGTGATCGCGGGCAACATCGCGACGGCGGAGGCGGCGCAGGCGCTGATCGACGCCGGGGCGGACGCGGTGAAGGTGGGCATCGGGCCCGGCTCGATCTGCACGACGCGCATCGTGACCGGCGTGGGCGTGCCGCAGATCACGGCCATCTTCAACGCCGTGAGCGTGGCCGAGAAACGTGGCGTGCCGGTGATCGCCGACGGCGGGCTGCGCTCGTCGGGCGACATCGCCAAGGCGCTGGCCTGCGGCGCCAGCGCGGTGATGATGGGCTCGCTCTTCGCGGGTCTCGACGAATCGCCCGGCGAGGTCGTGATCACGCACGGTCGTCGCTACAAGACCTATCGCGGCATGGGCAGCGAGGGCGCGATGTTCGCGGGGTCGGCGGATCGCTACGGCCAGGCGGAGAAACTCGCGCAGGCAGAGGCGGACAAGAACGGGCGCGCCGGGCAGCCGAAGTTCGTGCCCGAGGGCGTGGAGGGCATGGTCCCGTACCGCGGTTCGCTGGCGGAGTTCGTGTATCAGATGGTGGGGGGCGTGCGGAGTTCGATGGGGTATCTGGGCTGCCGCACGATCGATGAGTTCCGCGAGCACGCGCGCTTCGTGCGCACGACGAGCGCCGGGATGGTGGAGAGCCACCCCCACGACATCACGATCACGAAGGAATCGCCGAATTATTCGGCGGAGAAAATGCGGTAAGAAGGGAGTGGGGAGCAGGCAGTGGGGAGCAGGGGAGAGGGGTGATCATCGCTCGTCGGGGAACCGCGGGTGGGTGTCCGGGGGGAGTTCGATCGGCGGGCCGTCGGTCTCGGTGAGGAATGCGCGGATCGTGCCGTCTGTGCGCTCGAGCGTGATGCTCGCGTGGCGCGTGGACTTGAACTCGATGAGGTACTCGTGACTCGTGGGTGATGCCAGACTCGCGCTGCGAACCCGGATCACGGCGCGCCCCGTCGGTTGGATATCGAATCTCGTGGCGTCTTCGCGCGATGCGTGACGGCTGGACCAGTGTTCGTCGGGCGCGAGCGTGAGGGAGTAGTGACGCGCGTCGGCGAAGGGCCGGTACGCGGGCCAGGGCATCGCGATGTCCACATGCACGCGATCGTCGCCGGAGTTGTGCACCGAGAGCGTTTCCCGAGGGGCGCAGCCGGGAGCGGCAAGCGCGACGCAGAGCAGCGCGGCGGCGCGGCGTGTTCCGGTGGTGGTGCGGGATCGCATCGCAACATGGTACCGCGCTGGTCCGCGTTCCCCGTGGCACGGGCTGCGCCCGTACCGCGCCAACCCTCGCCCTCTCCTCTCTGCGAACTCTGCGTCCTCTGCGGTGAATACATCCCCTCGACATCACACTCGCTGCGCTCGTGTGATGGCACCGTGAGACGGCCGGATGGAAGTCGCTGGCGGATTCCCGTGGCACGGGCTGCGCCCGTGCCACGCCACCCCTCGCCCTCTCCTCTCTGCGATCTCTGCGTCCTCTGCGGTGAACCCCCGGAAAAGAGAACGCCCCAGCGACGGGGCCGGGGCATTCCCATTGATCGTGATGTCGTGGCGCGATCAGCGACGGCGACGGCGCAGGGTCACGAGGCCGGCGGCGCCAAGCAGCGTCGCGGCGCCGGGGGTCGGCACGCCGGTCAGCGTGATGTTGTCGAGGCGCAGATCGTGGTCGGTGAAGCCGAAGAAGAAGCCCGGCTGCAGCGTGGTGATCGCGATCTCGTCGAAGGTCGCCATGATGTCGGCGAAGGTGCGGTTCGCGGGGAGGATGGGCTCGAAGGTGTTGGGGTCCTCGTCGCCGTAGCCGTTCCAGCCGGCGGGCAGGGCGGTGGAGGTGGCGTCGAAGGTGACCGAGAAGGTGGTCCAGTTGCTGTTGTTGGCGGAGGAGAGCTCGGGGGTGAGCAGGTACCAGGCGGAGTCCCAGGGGTAGAACGAGTCGCCGTTGTCGTAGTCGCGGAACTCGACGAGCCAGGGGCGGCTGACTTCCTGCGAGAAGAAGAAGATGCTGTCGACCTGCACATCGACGGAGAAGGTGACCTGGTTGTAGGAGGACAGGTCGCGGATGAAGCCGTTGTTGGTGGAGTTGCGGAAGGTGACGCCGAAGTCGTTGAAGACGGTGCGCAGCGCGTTGCCGGGGTTGCCCATGGGGTCGATGAAGGTGCCGCCGCCCTGGCCCGCGGGGCCCTGCCAACCCTCGAGGCCGTTCTCGAAGGTGGTGACGGTGCTGAAGGCGCCGGCGCTGGCGACGGCGCAGGCGGACGCGAGCGCGCAGGCGCTGACGAGGGAACGGATCGTGGTCATGGTCTTCTCTCCTGATTCGTGACGACCCGGGTGCCCGGGCGTCGGGTGACGGTTTCTCCCAAGAGACATCATGGCATACGGACGCGCGAAAGGAAAGTTTCAGGGAAACTTCTTGGAAACTTTTTTCCTCGGGGGGTGGCGGGACGCCCCGCGGCGCGTCATGATGGGGCGGCCACTCCAAGCCCTTGTCCGGGAAGGCCTTTCGCCTCTTTCGACCCGTCGTGAGCCCGATGCCCAACCTTGACCCACGCCCCGGTCGCCCGACGCAAACCCAGCCCTCCCTGGAGGTTGTGATCTCGCGCACCGGCGATGACCTCCTCGAATCGCTGGGCGGCGTGCTGGGGTCGATCCCGGGCGGGCCGGTCGGGCCCCAGGCCCTCGCGACCCGTCTGGGCATCGACAAGGTCCTCGCCAGCCGTCTGCTCAAGGCCCTGCGCGCCAGCGACCCGCTCTCGGTCGTGAACCGCGCCCCGGGGCCCGAGCCCCTGCGCCGGGTGCTCGACGCCGCCGAGGGGCTGGGCGTCGAGAAGTCGCGCATCGCGAGGGCGCGCGCCGCCGTCGACGAGTTCGAGCGCCTCATCCGCGACGAGGTCGGCGATCGTTCGTCGCTCGACGCGATCCTGGCGGCGTGGGTGCCCGAGGCGCGGCGCGAGTTCGAGTTGCGCCGCAAGCAGGCCGCCTCCAAGGCGATGAGCCAGCTCAAGGGCGTGTTCACCGAGGTGCTCTTCGCGAGCGTGTTTCTCGCGCCGTCTGCCGACGACCCGGACATGATCGACATCGTGTGGATCAACGGTTTGCAGGGTCTGCGCCGGCTCGTGCCCGGCGCGGCCGTCAAGTTCGCGACGCGCCGGCTCGCGCCCAAGAACGGCGAGCCCGAGCGCACGCCGCGCACGCTCGGGGGCGACCCGGTCGAGAACATCGCGGGCCTGCTGCTGCCGGGCTTCTGCTCCACGCCCACGCCCGTGCTGAATGTGCATCACGCCGGCGAGGTCGTGCACTACACACTCGGGGGCAATCGCTTCGGCCCCGGCGCAGGCGTCGATGTGGTCATGGGCGAGGTCAACCGATCGGAACTCCGTCGCGGCCCGCGCCCGGACGGGCGGCGCATGTATGTCTTCGCCGAGGTCTCGCAGCCGGCGCGACTGCTGCACTTCGACGCGTTCATGCACACCAGTCTGTGGCCCTCGACCTCTCCGGCGCTGCACCTCTACGACACGGCGTTCGAGGGCGTCGCCGATCCGAACAACCGGGCGCGCGACATCGACCGGCTCGACACGCTCGAGACGATCCAGCCACTCCCTCGCGGCGTCGACGGCGCGCGCACCAGCGAGGTCCGGCGCTACGCGGAACTCCTGCGCGAGGTGTGCGCACGGATGGGGTGGGACGCGAGCGCGTTCGTCGGTTCGCGCTGCCGCATCGATTACCCGATCTACGGCACACAGGCGACGATGGTGTTCGATCCGCCCGGCCCTCGCGCCTGAAAGCAACACAGCGCACTCCGCAACCCGGCGCGCTGGTTTCGTGAATAAGTGTGCATGGCACACCCTTTGTCGGTCATTGCTGCGATCGGTCTGCTCTCTCCGCTGCTGGCGTGCACGCCGCAACAGAGCGTGCGCGAGCCGGTGATCGGGCCGTGCGAGGGCTGCGAGGCGGTGTTCGACGGCATGGCGCCGATCGAGTCCGTCCCCCCGAGCGCGCGCATCGCTCCGGAAGATGAGCCCGGCACGCCCATGGTCGTTCGCGGCACGGTGCGTAACCAGCGCGGCGAGCCGGCGCCGGGCATCGTGGTCTACGCGTATCAGACAGACAGCGATGGCGCGTATCCGGTCGATCCTTCGCTGCGCCGGCGCCCGGGCGAACGCCACGGCCGTCTGCGCGGGTGGGTGCGCACCGATGCGAGAGGACACTACGAGTTCCTCACTATCCGGCCCGGCGCGTATCCCGACAGCAGCGAGCCCGAGCACATCCACATGCACATCCTCGAACCGGGACTGGGCACCTATTACATCGATGATGTGATGTTCACGGACGATCCCCTCCTGGCGCGCCAGACGCGCAGACAACCCCAGCGTGGCGGGCCTGGCGTCGTCACACCGCGGCGCGACGACGAGGGACGCTGGGTCGTCACGCGCGACATCACGCTGGGGCTGAATGTGGCGGACTATCCGGGGCGGTGATGCGCTTCGCAGCGCCGCGCCCGTGTGGTGGCGGGAAAGTCTCCACCCTCTCTCCCCCTCCGCGACCTCTGCGCCCTCCGCGGTGAACTCTCTTCTCACACATTGAAGAGGAAGTGGCACACATCCTTGTCGCGCATGACATAGGACTTGCCCTCGATCCGCATGCGCCCCTTCTCGCGGATCGCCTTCTCGTTCTTGAACTCCACCAGGTCGTCGACCGAATAGATCTCGGCGCGGATGAAGCCCTTCTGGAAGTCGGTGTGGATCACGCCCGCGGCCTCGGGCGCCGTCGCGCCCTGCCTGATCGTCCAGGCGCGGATCTCCTTCGGGCCAGCGGTGTAGAAGGACTGCAAGCCCAGCAGGTGGTACGCGGCACGCGTGACCGAGTGCAGCGCCGGCTCCTCGAGCCCGATCGACTGCAGCATCTCCATCTTGTCCGCCTCGTCCAGTTCCGCGAGTTCGCTCTCGATCTTCGCGCAGACAGGGACCGCCTCCATGCCCTCGCTCTCGGCGCGCTCACGCACCTTCATCGCGAGCGGGCCGCGCCCGTGCAGGTCGTCCTCGCTCACATTCATCACATAGAGCACGCGCTTGGCGCTGAGCATGCCCAGCGCGCGGGCCGACGCGAGCCCCTCGGCGTCGTTCGCGAGCGCCTGCAGGGCCGACTTGCCCTTCGCGAGGGGCTCCATGAGTTTCTTCAGCGTCTCGTGGCGCGCCATCGCCTCGGGGTCGCGGCTGCGCGCCGCGCGCTCGGCCTTGGGCAGCGCGGTCTCGATGGTCTCGAGGTCCGCCAGAATCAGTTCGGTCTCGATCGTCTCGATGTCGCGGATCGGGTCGACCGTGCCGTCGACATGGGTGATGTCGTCCGCCCCGGCGCCCGACGCCTTCTCGAAGCAGCGGACGACATGGAGGACGGCGTCGACCTCTCGGATGTGGGAGAGGAACTTGTTGCCCAGCCCCTCGCCCTTGCTGGCGCCGCGGACGATCCCGGCGATGTCGACGATGCGCATCGAGGTCGGGATGATCTTCTCGCTCTGGATATGGTCGCGGATGGTCTTGAGCCGGGGATCGGGCACGGCCACGACGCCGATGTTGGGCTCGATGGTGGCGAAGGGATAGTTGGCCGCCAACGCCCCGGCAGAGGTGAGGGCGTTGAAGAGGGTGCTCTTGCCGACATTGGGCAATCCGACGATTCCGGCTTCCATGGGGGGGAGGGTAGGCGGGGTGGGGTGAGGGACTCTGGTCAGACCCACAAATCCCCAAACCTTCGGTATAGTTAGCCGGAAGTCATACCCTTGCCGGAGCGGAATGCGTGGTCTCACACGGTCGATTTGGAGAGATGAGGGGCCCGGAGCGCAGGAGCGATATGGCTTATGTGTGGGCAGGAAAGCTCCTGCTCTATTGTGGGGACGAGCCCGCTGAGGGTGACGCTGAGATTGCGTTTGACACAATACACGACCTACATCCGCGAATATTTTTCTACTATCAGAAGCCCATTGAGATCATCAGGGCAGCTCTTGCCGGTAAGAATGAAATCGCGTTTTCGCGCGCCGGCAAACGATGGCCCGTAATAATCACCACCACAAAGTACCAGAACCCCAGTGCTGACCAAGCTCGGCAATGCGCGATACTTACGCCATGTTCGTATATTGAGTCCGAGATCAGCGACAACAGCGACCGGGTATTGTGTTGCCTTCCGGGGCTTCCAGGCACCATGGCAGTTCGATTCTCACGAGATTTGGCTGGACAACAACTGGGCTCGTGTAACTCGTTGGCGTTCTCTGTGCCGGACCGAGATCGGTGGATCAAGGAAGACGCGGCGATGAAGTCTGGCGGAGCTAGTCCGATGCCGCTCATGTTCCGGCGCGATGACGGCGCTCCCTTGAGCGGTTCCGATATCGATCGGGGTATTCATCTTGTGCATCTTGCATTCTCGTTTCTCCGTGGAGGCCTTGTAGCTCCATTTCTAATCGAGAAATTCGATCGTGAATGGACCTTCTGTGGCACGCGGTACTATGCGCCGATGTATGATGCATCGCAGCCTGGGCCTGGATGGTCTCGCGGCATCAGTGCAGAGAATTTTCGAAAGTATATCCAGAGCTTTCTGGCTGCGGCCAGCGACCAGGCTGTGCTTGATAGACTAAAATCAATTATACCATGGTATTGTCAGGCCAGCCCCATTTCTTCGTTCAAGCCAACATCTATTGTCTTGGGACAAATTGCACTTGAGGCGGTTGCATGGGGTGCAGCTCGGTCTGGGCCTTTGCCCCTTTCGCCTGAGGGCTACAAGAAGCTGCCGGCCGCAGACAAAATCCGCGTCGCATTGCTGCGGCACGGCATCTCTGCATGCCCCGCAAGTATGTTTAGTGGTACGGTGCAATCTTCTGTTAGGCAGCTCGCAGAGAAGAACAGGGATGTAGTGGGTCTGTTGGTGGATCTTCGGAATGCGCTGGTCCATGCGGAGCCATCAAAGCATGTGGATCCTTCGGCGATTTCTGGCATCGATCTTCTGCACATTCACGATGCGAGCCAGCAGCTCGTCGAGATGTTGCTACTTCGTGAAATCGGCTATAATGAAGAAATCTTTCGTCGATCGGTTGGGTCGCAGTACGAGGATGTGTAGGCGATCATTGCGACGGCATTCAGATTCTTTGCATTGCTAGTCCTCGCGTCCGCGGTCGCGAGTCATTTTGGGGGCCCAGCCAAAGTGATTGTCGGTTCATCCCGGTTCTGCCGTGGCACGGGCGGCGCCCGTACCGCGCCACCCCCGTCTCCTCTCTTCCCTCTCCGCGTCCTCCGCGGCCTCCGCGGTGAAATCTCTTCCCCCAATGCTAACAAAATGCAAACCATTGCAACCGCCCGGCTTAAGTCTGCGGATGGGTTGGTTAAATGGAGCCGATGGATTTAAAGTAACGCCATGGACGACCTCGATCTGGACATCGCTGGCGGGGGGGAGGGAAACGCGGAGCGCCGGGCGCACCCGCGCGCCGGGGCCCTATCGCCCGTGAGCGCAGGGGGTTATCGCACCTTTGAGCCGGTGGGGTTGCCGCCGGTCGGGCTGGACCTGGGGCGGCTGGAGCCGGCGCTGTCGGCGGCCAACCTGGCGGTGGGGCGTCTGGACGGGCTGTCGCGGTTCGTGCCCTCGGTGGACCTGTTCGTCGCGCTGTTCATCCGGAAGGAGGCGGTGCTGTCGAGCCGCATCGAGGGGACGCAGGCGACGCTGGACGATGTGCTGCGGTTCGAGGCGGGCGCCACGGTGCGCGCCGACGACCTGTCGCGCGACGACGAGGCGCTGCTCGAGGATGTGGGCGAGGTGTTCTCGTACCTGCGCGCGATGAACGAGTGCCTTCGCCGCGTTCGCGCCGGCGAGCGCATCTCGCTGGGCATGATCACCGATGCGCACGCGACTTTGCTGGGCTCGGGGGGGCGCTCCGGGGGCTGCTCCGGGGGCTACTCCGGGGGTGGGCGCGTGCGCGAGACGCAGAACTGGATCGCGGCGCAGGGCGGGTCTCCCTCGCGCTCTGGCGTGGGGGACGCGATCTTCGTGCCGCCGGCGCCCGAGACGGTCGGCGCGCACCTGGACGACCTGTTCCAGTTCATCCGCGTGGATTCGACCGGGACGGGCGGCTTGCCCACGCTGGTGCGCGCCGGCGTGGCGCACGCGCAGTTCGAGACGATCCACCCGTTCCTCGACGGCAACGGGCGGCTGGGGCGCCTGCTGGTGACGCTGATGCTGGTGCGCGAGGGCGCGATGCGCGCGCCGCTGCTGTACCTCTCGGCGTTCCTGACGGCGCACAAGCCGGACTATTACGCGAAACTGACGGCGATCCGCGAACGGGGCGACTGGGAGGGGTGGCTGGCGTTCTTCCTTCGCGGCGTGCGCGAGGTGGCGACCGACGCGTGCGCCGCCGCCGAGAAGATCCCGAGTCTGCTGGAAGCGCATCGCGCGCTGGTCGAGCGAGAACTGCCCGGCAAGCCCAGCGCGCTGCGCCTGGTGGACGCGCTCGCGCGCAGCCCGGTGGTGACGGTGAAGAAGATCGCGGAGTTGCTGGAGGTGACGATCCCGACGGCGAACGCGCTGGCCGCGGACTTCGAGCGGATCGGTCTGCTGGAAGAGGTGACGGGGCGTCAGCGCGACCGGGTATTCAGGTACGGGCAGTACCTGAGCGTGCTGGGGGAGTAGGGGGGCGTCGTCACCAGGAGATGGCTTGGGCGAGGAACGCGAGCCCGGCGATCCAAAGGGCGAGCGTCCAGACGATGACGGCGCGTTCCCAGGCGCCGCGCGCGAAGGCGGGCCCGCTGGCGAGCCCGGCGAGCGCGACGCTGGCGCTGACGACCCATCCCCACCATCCCCAGGACGCGCCCATCGCGCTGAGCATGACGGCGGCGACGATCCACACCCAGGCGAGGCGCGTCGCGCCCCGGCGTCCGAGGTTGGTCGCGGTGGTGCGCACGCCGGTGAGCGCGTCGGTGGGCAGGTCGCGCAGTTGGCACATGAGCAGCGTGAGCCCGAGGAGCGTTGCGCCCAGGAGCGTCGCGCCGATCGCGACGGCGCGGGCCGCCGGGTCGATGGGATCGGAGGCGGGGCCGAAGACGCTGAGCAGGAGCATGGGCAGGATGAGCACGCCCAGCGGGGCGAGGAGCTCGACCATGACGAGTTTGCGTCGGGTGTCGCGCGTCGCCTGCCAGAGCCCGATCGCGAGGACGAACACCGACGCGAACCCCAGCGCCGGGGCCGCGATGATCAGAGCGACGCCCGAGACGAGCGTCAGGAGCGCGAGGACGGGCAGGGCGACGGAGTTGGCGTGGTCGCGCTCGCCCAGGGGGAACCGCCACAGGGCGAGCGTGCGCCGGCCGGTGCGCTGCTCGTCGGCGCGATCGGCGCAGAGCAGGAGGAGCAGCACGCCCAGCGCGTGGGTGGCGACGAAGAGGGCCGAGGCGGCGCCCGGCGCGTCGTCGACCAGGGCGTGCGACCACAGGAGCGCGTAGGGCACGCTCACGAACAGCGCGTAGAGGCGGAGGCGCTCGAAGGTTTCGATCATCGCCCGATGCTAACAGCGTGCGCCGGGGCCGGCGCGATCACCTGCCCGGGCGTCGCCCTTGGTGGGTCGCCCCGCCGTGGCGCACGCGGACCTCGGGGGCTCGCGGCCTGGCGTGGGGGTGCCCGGCGTCGTCGGGATTGCCCGGGGTGTCCGGGCTGCCGGGGGGGCTGGAGGGGTCCGGGTCGGCGCGGACGGAGCGCAGCCACTCGACGGTCTCGGCGAGCCCCTCGTCGAGCGGGGTGGCGGCATGGAAGCCGAGGGCGCTGTCGGCGAGGGAGACATCGGCGCGCGACACGCGCGGGTCTCCGGCGCGCCCGGGCGCGCGCATGGGCTCGACGCCCGGCTTGCCGCACGCCTTGGCGCAGGCGGCGAGGAGCTGATTGACGGTGGTCGTGCCGCTCGTGCCGACATTGATCGCGACGCCCCCGAAGGGCTCGGGTCGCGCGCCGGCGAGGAGGAACGCGCGGACGACATCGCGGACGAAGACGAAGTCGCGGGTCTGCTCGCCGTCGCCGTAGACGATGGGCGTTTCGCCCCGTTCGACGGCGTGGAGGAACGCGCTGACGACGGCGCCCTCGTCGCCACCCCGGAGGCGCTGGCGCGGGCCGTAGACATTGAACAGGCGCAGACTGAGCGTGTCGATGTCTGCGTAGGCGGCGGGCCAGGCGCGGATGACCGCTTCGCCGGCGGCCTTGCTGGCGCCGTAGGGAGAGGCGGGCTCGATCGGCGCGTCCTCGCGCGAGGGGGTCCTGGGCGTGAGCCCGTAGACGGCGGCGGTGCTCGCGAGGATGATGCGTTGCGCCTTGGCGATGCGCGCCGCCTGGATGCTCTCGATGGTCCCTCGCGCGTTGACGGCGAAGCAGCGCTCGGGGTCGGCGAGCGACTCGGGCGCCGACGACATGGCGGCAAGGTGATAGACGATCGCGGCGCGCTCCATCGCGTCGTCGAGGGCGTCGCGGTCGAGGATGCTGCCGTGGATGAAGCGGAGCCGGTCCGGCGCATCGTCGAGGCGCGCGAAGAGCCGGTCGGCGTCGCCGGTGGAGAGGTCGTCGACGACAGTGACCGTCGCGCCGACATCGAGGAGCGCGTCGACCAGGTGCGAGCCGATGAACCCCGCGCCGCCGGTGACGACGACACGCACCCCCGCGAAGGCGGACTCAAAGCGCTGACCCTGACTATCCGCCGATGGGGACATGAAGTGGGGGATTGTACAGACCTTTCCGGTCCGGGGAATCGGCCATGGTTCTCGGGCTCAGGATCACCCCGGATCGTCGCTCGGGGGCGGCGGAGCAGGGGCGGCAAGCGTGGCGCACGCGATCGAGACGGGAACGGCCATCGCGACGAAGAGGATCATCGCGAGCGCGTACCCCCCGGTCAGGGCGGCGCTCAGGCCGGTGAAGGTCGAGCCGAGCCCGGTCCCGATCACCGCGAGGCGCGCGACCGAGGCGCGGATCGCCCCGTGGTGCGCGCGCCCGTACGAGCGCGCGATCGCCGCGTTCCCGCTCGTCGCGACCAGCGACTGCCCGACGCCGAACAGCCCGAGGGCGAGCGACGCGCCCCACGGCGCGCTCGCCGCCCACAGCGCGACGGCGCTCAGCGCGATCAGCCCCATCCCGGCGGACATCAGCGCCGCGGGACGGAGGCGATCGGTCAGGAACCCCGAAGGCAGCGCCATGGCGCTCATCGAGAGCGTCCACACGCTGACGGCGGCGGCGGCGTGCGTCGGCGTCATCCCGCGCTGCGCGAGGATCGGCTGGATATCGAACAGGAACGCCGTGCCGATCAGGGGCGACACGAAGAAGGCCGCGGCGATGATCCAGAACGCGCGCGTGCGCCTGGCCTGGCGCAGCGTGAAGCCCGGCTCATGCGCGTTGGTTGCGCCGGATCCGTCCGGCGCCGGGTCGTTATCGATGCGCAGGCCGAGGTCTTCGGGCCGGTCGCGCACGAGCCACAGAGACAGCGGTATGACCGTCGCACACACCAGCGCGCCGAGCACGACGAACGCCAGGCGCCACCCGGCCTGCTCGATGAGCCACGACGCCAGGAACGGGAACGGGACCCACACCCCGAAGATGACCACCTGCTTGACGCCGTGGATCGCGCCAAGACGCCGGTGGAACCACATCGCGAGCGCGTGCTGGCTCACGAGCGACAGCGCGCCCTGTCCGAGGAATCGCAGCAGGAAGAACCCGACGAACACCGAGATCGCCCCGGACGCCAGCCCCATCGCCGCGCAGGACAGACCGAACAGGAGCGCCACGAGCGCGAGGGCCCTGCGCGGACCGAGCCGGTCGGTCATCGAGCCCACGAGCACGAGAGGCAGCGAGGCGAGCACCGTCGCGACGGTGTACGCGACATTCAGCGTCAGTTCGCCGATCCCAAACGCGTCGCGCAGCGGGGTGTTGAACTGCGAGATGATGAAGGTCTGCCCGGGCGCCGTCGCGATGAACGCGAGCGTCGAGACGCCGGCGACGGTGTAGCCGGGATACCAGCGGCGCGCAGCGGCCATGTGGGGCGAGGATAGCCCTCGCCACGGGTCGGGTCATTCCGGGACGGATTCGGCGGCGGATCGGATTACTGACAGAACTTGCCGAACTCACTGAGCATGAGGTTGATGTCGGCGAAGTCGACATCGCCATCGCCGGTGACATCCGCCCCGACGAAGCCGGGGGCGCCCTTGAGTCCGAAGCTCGTGAGCGCCGCGTTCAGGTCGGCGAAGTCGACGGCGAAGTCCCCGGTCGCGTCGCCCGTGCAGGGCACGAGCGCATCATCCGGGATCTTGACCAGGAGCCCCGTCGGGATCACCATCTCGTCCGCGGCGCCCGAGCCGAAGGCGACGAGTTCGCCGTTCGCGCGAATCGCGAAGGCGGCTTCTCCGCCGTAGGTCACCGCAACAAAGTCGTTGCCCAAAGGCCCCTGCACGGGGCCATCGAACTTCGTCTCACCTTCTGCATAGATCACACCGTTACGACGCAGCGCGACGACAAAGCCTCCCGAGGCGCCGAAGCTGTGGAAGCCAGGGCCTTCTGGGACAAAGGGCTCCAGCGCGGGGCGCCACGTCACGATCGAACCGTCGGCCCGGATCGCGGCGGGCAGGTTGCTCAGCGCGATGTAATCGTTGCCGGGAGGAACATCCAACTCGCCGCCGAAGTTGAAGCCCCAGGCCGCAAGGGAGCCGTCGGTGCGGATCGCGTAGAAGTTCGAGCCTGCCCCGGCCACCTTGGTGTATGTGCCCGCAGGGGGAAAGAAATCGAAGAAACGGCCCCATTGCCGGAGTGTTCCGTCGCTGCGCAGCGCGACCGCCGCACGTCCGTTGGTGACGACATCGATGAAGTTCGTCTGGGTGGGCGGCTCGCCCTGATCATCAATCGCTCCGTACGCAACCACGCTGCCATCTGACAGCAGCCATGCCGTGGCGTTGCCGCTGGCGGCAACACGAACCGCCACCCCGGGAGGCAGCCCCAGTTGCCCTTCATCACCATACCCCCACGCGAACGCCAGATCAGACTGCGAGATCGCTGCAGCGTGCGCATATCCCGCGGAGAATGTGCTGCTGGACCCACTGGCGAGTGCAGAATGCGATAGAAAGAGGCCGGCGACGACGCCAATGCCGGAAAGATGCTTCATGCTCATGGTGTGCTCCTTTGGAATGGCCGCGATGAATTCCGCAGCGGCCCCACCATACCGTCTCTCAGCCGTGGGAACAAGGAAAAATGACAAAACTTGGTGCGATGACGCGACCAGCTCTCCGGACGGCGATGAATGGATGGAACCCTCAGTCGCAGGTCTGCCCGAACGCCGACAGGACCACGTTGAGATCGGCGAAGTTCACGAGGCAGTCGCTGTTGGTGTCGCCCGCGATGGGGTCGCCCGACTGTCCGAAGTTGGTGAGCACGGTGTTGAGGTCAGCGAAGTTGACGACGCCGTCGCCGGTCACATCGCCCGGGCAGGGCCGGTTGAACCCGCGCACGACGACGACGCGGTTCCCGCCTCCGAAGGTCGAGAACAGGAAGTCGTTGGTCGCCGGATCGATCGCGGCGCCCTCCGCGCCATTCAGGCCCGACAGGAAGGTGCGCCGCGTCGCGACAATTGGGTCGGCGTTGGCGTCGATCTCGTAGGCGCTCACGCGACCGGCGCTGAACTCGCTGACGAGGAGTGTCTGCGTGGGGAACTCGGGCGAGCCGGCGCGGATGTAGACGAATCCCTCGGGGCCCGTCGCGACGGAGGGCACGCGAACCTGCCCGCTCGTGACGAGGAAGGTCCCGTCGCCGGCAGGGGCGAGCTCGACGCCGCTCCACGCGCCGTTGTTGAAAGTCAGCAACCGACACGCGCCGGCGTTCGGGAAGCCCGGCGGGATGAAGTTCACAGCGCCGACGGACGACGGGACGCCGAAGGCGTTCAGGTCGATGAGGCGGTCGGGCGCCGCGCTGCCCGGCAGGAGCTGACCGAGCCCGTTCATCGAGTAGCGCGTGAAGAAGAGCACGCCGTCGGGCCCATAGGCGAGCCCGCCGTCGATGTTGGGCGCGCTGGCGAAGAACTCGGCGTCGCCGTCGAAGCCCACGATCCTGCCGCAGGAGCGAAGGAGCCGAACGCGATAGATCGCGGCGCCCGCCTGGTTGGCCGAGCCGCCGATGAGAAGGACGTTCGGGTCGTCGGCGCTGATGACGAGCCCGCCGTATGGCCCGGGAACACCCGGGATCGTTCCGAGGTCCACAGCGCTGTAGAACTGATCGAACGGCGCGTTAACAACCTGCGCGTTCGACATCGAGCAGCACGCGAGCGCGACGACAGGCAGGGCGAAGCGGGTATTCATGACAATTCTCTCCTCAATGCGCGGCCTGCGCACGGCATCAATATACCGCGATGGCCCGGAGAATGGAAGCAGTTTCCGGTCATCTGTCGGCGCTTCAGGCCGTTACTCGCAGCCGGTCCCGAACGCGCTCAGCACGAGGTTGAGATCGCTGAAATTCACTGTCCCGTCTCCGTTCAGATCCCCGGGGATTCCCGGGCCCGTCGCGCCGAACGCGCTGAGGACCGTGTTCAGATCGGCGAAGTTGACGATGTCGTCGCCGTTGGCGTCGCCCGGGCACTGGTCGGCGCTCGCGCCGACGATCTTGAGGACGAACGCGCTGGCGCCGCTCGCGTTGCCCCCGAGGATGTAGATCCCGCCCGATTCGTCCTGCGCGAAGGAATACAGGCGCGCCGGGGGGGCAGCGCCGGCGGGGTCGATGCGCAGACGGGTGATCACGCCGCCCTCGGGCGCGCGGATCGAGAACAGGCGCCCGTTGATGAAGTCGCCGAAGAGATAGCGCCCGTTGAGGCGCGACGCCGAGTCGCCGCGCGCGACATACCCGCCCGTGACGGACAGGCCCTCGACGTGGTCGTACTCGGCGATGGGGTCGATCAGTCCCAGGCGCTGCGCGAGCGTCAGGCCGTCCTTTCCAGGCAGGTCGGGCAGCACCGAGTTCGGCGGCCCGGAGAAGTTGATCGCCGGGTCGTAGAGGAAGCTCCCTTCCTTCAGGTTCCAGCCGTGGTTGGCCCCGGCGACGACGCGGTACACGGACTCGACGCTGCGCTGGCCCACGCTCCCGGCGAACAGGTCGCCGGTGGCGCTGTCGAACGAGATGCGGAACGGGTTGCGGAAGCCGAAGGCGTAGATCTCTTTCGCTTCGTTCCCTGCCGACTGCGCGAAGGGGTTGTCGGAGGGGATCGCGTACTGGGCGTTGGCGCTGAGCGCGTTGCCGGGGAGACGGTCGACATCGATGCGCAGGATCGCGCCGAAGATCGACGAGGCGTTTTGTCCGTTCGACGAGCTGGCGATCGTGTTGCCGCCGTCGCCCGACGCGATGAACAGCATGCCATCGGGCCCGAAGGCGAGGTCGTTGAGATTGTGGTCCTGCCTGGGCTGGCGCACGCGCATCAGCACGCGCCGGGAGGCGGGGTCGACGCTGTTGGGGTCGTCGGCGCGCACGCGCCATTCCGCGAGCGCGTCCTGGTGGCTCTCGCCGGTGGGGTTGGTGGTGAAATCCGGGGCGCCGGCGCCGGCGATCTCGGTGGTGACCGTGTAGAGCGCGCGGAAGCCGGGGCTCTGCGGGTCGGCGAACCCGGGGTGAAAGGTGAACCCGGTCATGCCGTAGTTGCCCGGGCGCGAGAGGTCGGCGAGCGGGTTGCCGGTCGTGGTGTCGAGCAGGGGAGTCTCGAGCAGCGCGCCGTTCGCGTCGACGATCCTGACCACGCCGCCCAGCGTGGCGATCGCGAGCCGCCCCGACCCGTCGGGGAACTCGCGCAGCGCCGTGGGCGCGAACTGCGTCGGCCCACCGGGGAACGCCGGGCCCGAGAGCCCGGACGCGACCTGTTCGAGCGTGATCGTGTAGCGCCCCTCGAGGATCTCGGGGAGGATGCGCTGCGCGTGGGCGCCGGTCGTCAAACAGATCGCAAACGAAGCGACGGCGAAACCGTGTCGGGGCATGGCAGGGACCTCCTCCCCACCCATACCGCGCTCCGGCCCCGGACACAAGAAAAACCCGATGAGGATCGCGTCAAACCGGGGTCTCTCAGGGGCACGCGGCGCCGAAGACGCTCAGGACGAGATTGAGGTCGGCGAAGTTCACCGTGCCGTCGTTGTTCACATCGCCCGGGATGCCCTGGCCAGTCTGCCCGAACGCGCTGAGGACGGCGTTCAGGTCGGCGAAGTTGACGACCCCGTCGGCGTTGGTGTCGCCGGGGCAGGGCGGGAGGGGAGGCGCCGGCGGGATCGCGAGGAACCCGCCGGTGATGGTGTACTGGCCCGAGGTTGTGGGCGCGTGGGCGAGCGGCTGACCGATCACCCCACGCAGCGTGTACGCGTCGGCGGTCGAGACGCCCCCTCCGGCGCCGATCACGAACCAGTCGATGGAGTAGTCGGACGAGGCGCGTGACGCTGCGCCATGGGTAAGTATGGCAGAGGCGAGCAAGAGCGCGATGACAGAAGCGCGGGATCGCATGGGCTTCTCCAGACTATGGCGGGCCGGTTGATGCAGGATTCAGCGACGGATGACGAGGAACGACAGCTCGATGGGAGCGGGGTCGATCGCCAGGCCGCTGATGCTGCGGAAGTACACCGTCACGAAGCCCGGCGCCTGAACCTCTGCGCCGGTGATGTAGAGATTGAACACATTCGGGTTGTTCGTCGCGATGACGAAGTCGCTGCGCTGCACGCCGGGGACCGCGAACGCCGCGCCGACGAGCCCTCCGGCGGGGATCAGGCCGAGGTCCAGCGTGAACGGCCCGGCCGCGAACATGTTGCTGATGCCCCCGCCCGCGGGGAACTCGATCCCGCCGTTCGCACGGACCTTGCCGGTGACGAGCGAGTCGCCCTGCACATGGAGTCTGGCCTGTGGGCTGGCGGTTCCGATCCCGACATTGCCCCCGGCGTCGTTGAGGACGATGTTGCCCCACTCGCTGCCGCTGGAGCGGGTCGCACGGAAGCGCGCAAAGCCGTTGGTCGCGCCGCTCAGTCCGATCGAGAGCGTCGTGTGCCCACCGCTCGATGAATTAACGCCGAGCAGGATTCCTTCCGGCGACACGATGTGCATCGGCGCGAGCGGCTGCGCGGTTCCCAGACCGACTCGATTGCCCGCCTCGTTCACGACGATCCCGCGGGTCTGCACGGAGTACGGCGACGCCGAGATGCGTTGACGCTGCGGCAGCGTCGTGAACGATGGCTCCTCGCCCACGCCGTCCCACGCGGGCGTGCGTACTCGGATCTCGAGCCATCGGTCGCCCGTCAGCGGCCACGCGCCGAAGTCGAGGGTCTCGGTGAAAAGGCCGTCCTCAACGATGACGCCGTCCTGGAACACGTGCGCGAGCGGCTCCGCGCCGCCCGACTCGCTGACCCAGAGCCCGAAGCGGAAATCCGCGTCGCCCGTGTAGGGTTGGCCTTGATACAGCAGGCTCCCCTGGTAGGTGAAGGCGGAGGAGTGCTGTGCGAGCGTCTCCGCTGCGGCGGACAGCAGCAGGGCGGCGGTCAGGCACGAACGGATGGGGGGTGCGAACATGCTGGGTCTTTCTGAGAGTGGTCCGTTCTCGACGCTCGACGAGCGCCTCTCGGGAGTCAGTCCGTCGCCCCGGGCCTCGCACCGACACCTTCCGGAAAGAAAAAACCCCGCGTTGGTCGCGGGGCTGTTTCGTGCTCGTCTCGCTCGAAGATCGCTTACTTCTTCTGCTTGCTCTTCCAGCTGTTCTTGTAGGTCGTGAGCGCGTTCTTCAGATCGGTCTCGATCTGGTCGTTCAGTTCCTTCTTCTCGGCGATGGCGTTGCGGATCGCGATCGCGTCGGCGTGGAAGTAGGCGAGCATGCCCTTCTCGAACTCACCGACCTGGGGCACCGGCACGTCGTCGAGGTAGCCCTTGGTGCCGGCGTAGATCGAGATGACCTGGTCGGTCACGTCCATCGGCTGGTACTGGGGCTGCTTGAGGAGCTCGACCATGCGACGCCCGCGATCGAGCTGGCGCTGGGTGGCCTTGTCGAGCTCGGTGCCGAGCTGGGCGAAGGCCTCGAGCTCGCGGAACGACGCGAGGTCGAGTCGGAGGGAGCCGGCGATCTTCTTCATGGCCTTGATCTGCGCGCTGCCGCCGACTCGGGAGACCGAGATGCCGGCGTTGATGGCGGGGCGCTGACCGGCGAAGAAGAGCTCGGGCTCGAGGTAGATCTGGCCGTCGGTGATGGAGATGACGTTGGTCGGGATGTAGGCCGACACGTCGCCTTCCTGCGTCTCGATGATGGGCAGCGCGGTGAGCGAGCCGGCGCCGTTCTCCTTGGAGAGCTTGGTGGCGCGCTCGAGGAGGCGGGAGTGCAGATAGAACACGTCGCCGGGGTACGCCTCGCGGCCCGGGGGGCGGCGCAGGAGGAGAGAGAGCTGGCGGTACGCGACGGCCTGCTTCGAAAGGTCGTCGTAGATCACGAGGGCGTGCTTGGGGGTCTTGCCCTCCTTGCCCTGCCACATGAAGTACTCGCCGATGGTCGTGCCGGTGTAGGGCGCGATGTACTGCATCGGGGCCGGGTCGGACGCGCCGGCGGAGACGACCACCGTGTACTCCATCGCGCCGTTGGCCTTGAGGGCCTCGACGACGGCGGCGACGGTGGACTCCTTCTGGCCGACCGCGACGTAGATGCACACGACGGCTTCGGGGGTGCCCCAGTAGCGCTTCTGGTTGACGATGGTGTCGATCGCGACGGCGGTCTTGCCGGTCTTGCGGTCGCCGATGATGAGCTCGCGCTGGCCGCGACCGATGGGGATCATGGCGTCGATGGCCTTGATGCCGGTCTGCAGGGGCTCGTGCACGGGCTGACGGTCGGCGATGCCGGGGGCGATGATGTCGACCTTGCGGCGCTGGGCGGTGCGGATCTCGGGGCCGCCGTCGATGGCCTGGCCCAGGGGGTCGATGACGCGCCCGAGCATCTCCTCGCCGACGGGGACGTCGAGGAGGCGGCCCGTCGAGCGGACGGTGTCGCCTTCCTTGATGTTCAGGTAGTCGCCGTAGACGACCGCGCCGATGGTGTCGAGCTCGATGTTGAAGACCTGGCCCATGACGGCGCCTTCGGAGGTCTGGAACTCGAGGAGCTCGCCGGCCATCGCGTTGGACAGGCCGTAGATCTGCGCGATGCCGTCGCCGATGGAAACGACGCGTCCGACCTCGGAGACTTCGAGCTCCGTGGAGTACTGCTCGATCTCCTGCTTGATGATGCTGGTGATCTCGTCGGTTCTGATCTTCATGGGTCTGTCCTGAGTGGCCCTGGTGCTATGAAGCCGCCCGTGGTCGCGTCGCGACGCGGGAAGCGGTGGGTGTCCGAGTCAGCGTGTCGTGAACGAGTATTCGATGGTCACGTTGGCGGTGACGGTGATGAGTCCTGGGTTGACGGGGGGCTGGCCGGCGCCGTCCATCTCCATCGAGGCGGCGCGCATCGCGACCATGTCCTTGGCGAGGAAGGGTCGCGCGAAGTCGCGTTCGACGGTGACCCGCCGCGGCGCGCCGAGCTCGAGGTTCGAGACCATCGCCACGGTGCGCGCGTCGGCGCGGGCCTTGGTGACGGCGTCGGCGACGGCGCCCATCCGCGCCTCGGAGGAGTCCTTGAGCCCGAACTGCAGCGAGAGGATCTGGTTCGCCCCGGCGTTGATCGCTTCCTCGATCGCCTTGCCGGTCAGCTCGAGCCGCCCGGTCTTCACCTCGACGGTGTTCGTGACCGTGTAGCCCAGGATGCCCAGCTGGCGCCCCGTCTTGGGGTCGAAGTTGTAGCGGGGCGAGACCTGGAACCCGGCGGTGGTCACCGCCCTGTCGCCCAGCCCGACGCGGTTCAGCGCGTCGACGACGGCGCCGGTGCGACGGTTGTTCTCGCGGACCGCTTCCTCGGCGGTCTTCGCCTCGGTGACGACGCTCACGAGCACACGCGCCTCGTCGGGGGCGACCTCGACCATGCCGGTGGCGCTGACCACGATCATCGGCTCGGCCGACTCGGCGCGAACGACCAGCCCGCCGCGCGGGCTGTCCTGCGCGACGCTCGACGCGGCGCAGCCGAGCATCGCGGCGAGCGTGACGAGCGACGGGATGAGCGTGGTCGTGCGCATGGCGTTCAGCTGTTGTCCTCGATCAGGCGCCCGATCTGCGCCTTCATGGCGGCGGCGCCCTGCGTGGAGAGGCGCTCGCGCAGGCGCCGGAGGCGGGTCTGGACGCTCGCGTCGTAGAGCTGGTCGCCCACGCGCAGCTTGAGCCCGCCGATCATCGAGGGGTCGTGGTAGCGGTGCAGGACGGGCTCCTTGCCCAGCTTGGCCTGCAGCTTGTTCTTCAGGGATTCCATCTGGTCGTCGTCGACCGGGTGGACGGTGATGACATCGACCTCGACGCGCCCGAAGCGCGCCTGGACGATCTCGTCGTAGGCGCGGGCGATCACGCCCAAATGCCCGAGGCGCTCCTTGTCGTTGAGCACGAGCATCAGGTTGACGATGATCGGGTCGGCCTTGCCCTCGAACATCTTCTTGATGGAGGCGCGCCGGTCTTTGACGGCGAGGATCTTGGACGAGAGGAACTCGGCGAAACGCGCGTCGGCGCGCGCGAGCTCGACGATGTCGCCCAGCTGGGCCCCGAGGTTCTCGATGTTCGTCTGGCCGCCCTTGGCCTCGGCGACCTCGAAGAGACTCGCGGCGTAGAGGCGGGCGACGGCGTCGGGCTGTCCTTCGTGCAGGGGCATGGGTCGTGTTCCGCGTGGGGCGATGTCGGGACAGACGCGATCAGTTGCGCGACGCTTCGAGCTGGCCGATCGACTCGTCGATCATGCGGCGCTGGTCGGCGGCGGAGAGCTCTCGCTTGAGGATCTTGGCGGCCAGGTCGGTCGCGAGGACCGCGGCCTGGGTGTAGATCTCGCTGACCGCCTGCTTCTTGGCGGCCTCGATGTCGCGCTGGGCGCGCTCGCGCAGGATCGTCAGCTCGGCGTCGGCCCGCGCACGCAGGTCGGCGGCGAGGGTCGACTGCTCGGCCTTGGTCTTCTCGATCAGCTGCTGGGCCTCGGCGCGGGCCTCGGCGAGCGACTTCTCGTAGCGCTCGAGGGCTGCGGCGGCCTGCTTGCGCGCGTCCTCGGCGGCCTGGATCTCGGCGCGGATCTTGTTCTGGCGGTCCTCGAGGGCGCCCAGGATCTTGGGCCACACGACCTTGCCGAGGATCGCGAGCACGATCGCGAAGGTGACCAGCGTGGCGAAATACTGGATCAGCTCGAAGGACATCGGGCTCGCGCCCTCCTCCGCCGCCGCGAGCGCGGGGGAGACGAGTGCCGGGAGGCCGAGGGCGGCGGCGAGGACACGAGAAGTGGGCTTCATGGCGTGCTCTCAAGACGGCGTCGGGCGGTCGCCGACGCGGGGGTGAAGCGGGAGGAGCGCCTGGGGCGCGAGGGCTCGTGCGGATCGTGCGACGATGCGCGCGGGCCCTCGCGCCGGAACGCGAGGGTTTGTGGATCGGATCACGCCGCGAGCAGGGCGAGGAAGCCGCCCAGGACCGCGAACAGGGTCGCGCCTTCGACGAGCGCGGCCGCGATGATCATGTTGGTGCCGATGGTGCCGGAGGCCTCGGGCTGGCGAGCGATCGACTCGACGGCGGAGGAGCCGATCTTGCCGATGCCCAGGCCGCCGCCGATGACCGCGAGACCCGCGGCGAGACCCGCGCCGACGCCCTTGCCCCAGTTGGGGATGGTGACGACGGTCTCGGTCCCGGCCTGCGCGAGGGCGGGGGAGGAGGCGAACGCGACGGCGACGCCGGCGGCGACGGTGTACTTGACGAGGGTGGCGATCTTCATGGCGTGTCGAACTCCGTGCTTTCCTCGCGCCCTCGACAAGGTCGGGCGCCGAACTCGGTGTGCTCACCGCCGGGTGTCGGCGGGGAGTGTTGGCAATCCTTGGCCGAGCGGGCGACTCACCCGCTCGGGAATCGCGACTCGCGGTCAGGCGAGGCGCGGGTGAAGCGTTTGATCAGTGCGCCGCGGCAGGGGCGTGCGCGTGGTGGTCGTCGTGCTCGTGCTCGTGCTCGTCGTGGTGGTGGTGCGACAGCTGCGCGATGAAGAGCGTCGTCAGGAACATGAAGATGAAGGCCTGCAGGAAGCCGACGAAGATCTCGAGGAAGAAGATCGCCACGCCGCCCAGCAGCGCGAGGATCATCACCGGAGAGCCCATCGCCCAGCCCAGCGCAGCCGGGGCGGCGGCGGTGAAGCCCAGCAGCACCGCGAGGAGCACGTGGCCGGCGGTCATGTTCGCGAACAGACGCAGGGCCAGCGCGAAGGGCTTGACGAACATGCCCATCAGCTCGACCGGCACCATGATCGGGGCGATGTACCACGGCGCGCCGCCCATGAAGTGGGCCGCCCAGCCCTTGAGGCCGGACTCGCGGATGCCGTTGATCTGCCACACGATGAACGCGATGGTCGCGAGCCCGCCGGTCACGGCGAGGCGACCGGTCGCCGTCCCGCCCACGACGGCGAAGTGCGAATCGCCCCAACCCAGCCCGCCGATGAGGTGCTGGAGGTCGAGGATCGGGACCAGCCCGAGCATGTTGTTGAACAGGATGAAGAAGAACAGGGTGAGCAGGAAGGGGGTCAGCCGGCGTCCCTGCTTCTCGCCCAGCTGCGGCATGATCACGGTGTCGCGCATGTAGAACGCGATGACCTCGATCAACTGCCCGAAGGGCCCGCGCGCCAGGTAGCGGTCGTTGCCCATCGTCTCGGGGCCCGTCGCGATCGCCTTGGCGGCCTTCGTCATCGCCCAGATCGTCAGAAGGGCGGCCAGGAAGAGCGTGACGGTGTGCATCGTCATCGCGCCGAGGAAGGTCCCGGTGTCGAACAGGGTCTTGTCGAGCACATGGCCCAGCGGATCGGCGGCGAGTGTGGTCGTCGTCATGGGTGGCTTCGAGAGCAAGAGCGGCGGGAGCGTCGGGCGAGACAGCAGGGGAGGGTCTCAACCCGGAGCGGGGACGAAAGAAAGGGGACGGGCGGGCGCCACGCCCACCATGGCGCGGCCGCGAGGATCCTGGACTCTTCCTCCTCGTCGTTCAGCCGGCGAGCGCGGCCTTGAGACGGGCGCCGGCGACGCTCGCCTGCGCGATGTTCACGCACAGGAAGGTCATCACGGCGCCCACCAAAAGGCCCGCCGGGTCGGGACGGGAGGCGGAGTATAGCCCTATCGCCGCGATCGTCACCCCCAGCATCGAGAGCGCTTGCGCGCCCAGAAGAATGAACCCCCAGCGCGCCACCGGGCGGGGTTTCCAGGGCTGCACCGCGAGCGTCCCGATCAGGGTCCCGAGCAGGCCGGCCCCGGCCCCGGTGGCCGCCCCGACCCCTGCGCCGGGACGGATGAACGCCGACACCCCCCAGAGCCCGACGCCCACCAGCGCTGACAGCCCGAGCGTCAGCGCGACCAGCTTGGCCGTGGGCAGGGAGACCGGCGTCTGGGCCCCCTTCGGAGGGGGTGCGATGGGCGGGCCGTACGCGTCGGTCACGGGTGATCCTCCCCGGCTCCGGCCGCCCGCCGCGCGGCCCGGGCCTTCTCTTCCTCGAGCATCTTCTCGTACGCCTCGGGCCCCTTCGGGGGCATGGGCGCGCCGCCCGGGCGGGTGCGCGGGCGGTCCCACCCCCCGTTGGCGCTGTTCACGCGCGTCATCGCCCGGGCCCGACGGATGAAGTTGACCCCGCCACCCACCGTCCCGATGACGATCCCCACGAACAGCAGCCAGGGCTCGCTGCCCAGTTGCCGGTCGGCGGCCCACCCCAGCAGGGCCAGGATCGCGATCGCGCCGGCCAGCTCCATGCCCATCGCGCTGACCCCCCAGAGCCGGCGCATCTCTTTCTGGTTGAACAGTTCGCCCTTAGCCATCGCGGCGCAGTGTAGATCTTCCACCACCGGAGCGTCCGAAAAACCGAACACACCCTGACCCGCACGCGTCCAACGGACGAAAAGAAGGGTGGAGACACGACCGTTCCTCGCGCACGGAGCCGCGCCCCATGGTCGCACGCATCGAGCAGGACCATCAGCGATTCCGACAGATCGTCAAGGGGAAGATCCGCAAGGACCTGCGCCGGTTCCTCACCCGGGGCGAGCTCATCGGCAAAGAGGGCAAACGCTTCGTCTCCATCCCCGTCCACGACATCGACATCCCCACCTTCCGCTACGGCGACAACTCGCCCGGCGTCGGCGCGGGCGACGGCGAGGGCGACGGGGACTCGGGCCAGAACGGATCGGGCAACAAGAACACCGGCGGCGACCAGGCCGGCAAGCACCTGCTCGAGGTCGATGTCTCCCTCGAAGAACTCGCCGACATCCTCGCTGAGGAACTCAAACTCCCTCGCATCGAGCCCAAGGGCGCGCACAACATCACGACCATCAAGGACAAGTACTCCGGCGTGCGCCAGACCGGGCCCGAGTCGCTGCGCCACTTCAAGCGCACCTACCGCGAGGCGCTCAAACGCCAGCTCGCGATGGGCGATTACGACCCCGACAACCCCATCATCATCCCCATCCGCGAGGACCGGCGCTACCGCTCGTGGCGCGAGATCAAGGCGCCCCAGAGCAACGCGGTCATCGTCTACACGATGGATGTCTCCGGCTCGATGGGCGACGAGCAGAAGGAACTCGTGCGCCTCGAGGCGTTCTGGATCGACACCTGGCTGCGCCGCAACTACGACGGGATCGAGAGCCGCTACATCGTCCACGATGTGCAGGCGAAAGAGGTCGACCGCGCGACCTTCTTCAGCGTGCGCGAAGACGGCGGCACGCGCATCTCGTCGGCCCTGCAGGTCGCGCAGAAACTGCTCGCCGACCACTACGACCCGGGCGACTGGAACATCTACCTCTTCCACTTCTCCGACGGCGACAACTCGTCCGAGTCCGACAACCGCCTCTGCGTGAAACTCCTGCAAGAGTCGCTGCTGCCGCAGAGCAACATGTTCGGCTACTGCCAGGTCGCCAGCGCCTACGGCAGCGGGAACTTCATCAATGTCCTGCACGAGGCCTTCCCCGGCTGCGCGACGGACAAGAAGGAAGCGAAGAACCCCACCGGCGCCACCGCCGACGGGCGGGGCGACCTCGACTCGCGCCTGGTCACCAGCCGCGTGAACAGCAAGCCCGACATCCACGACTCGCTGCGCACCTTCTTCGCGGCGGGGCGGTAGCGGCGCCCCGGCCGATCACGTCAGCAGTTTCTCGACCTCCGACGCAGACAGCACGCGTCCGCTCGACCTCACCTTGCCGTCGATCGCGAGCGCCGGCGTCATCATGACCCCGCGCGCGATGATGTCGTCCATTTTCTCGATCTTGGCGATCTCGGCGTCGATGCCCAGATTGGCGACCGCCTCGCGCGCGGACTTCTCGAGCGCTTTGCACTTCGCGCAGCCGGTTCCCAGGATCTCGATTTTCGTAGCGGCCATGACGGACTCCCTTCGAGCGATCAGAACAGGTTGCCGAACACCAGGCCGGCGAGAGTCGAGCCCACGATGACCACGGTGACATACACCGCGGCTTTCTTGAGTCCGACGACGCCGCGGATGACGAGCATGTTGGGCAGCGAGAGCGCGGGCCCGGCGAGGAGCAGGGCGAGCGCGGGCCCCTTGCCCATGCCAGAGCCGAGGAGCCCTTCCAGAATCGGCACCTCGGTGAGCGTAGCGAAGTACATGAACGCGCCGACGACCGAAGCGCCAAGCGTCGCGCCGAAGCTGTTGCCCCCGACCGCCCGCTCGACCCATTCGGGCGGGATAAGCCCGCGCGCCTCGGGCGTGCCGAGCAGCACGCCCGCGAGGAACACCCCACCGATGAGCAGCGGCGTGATCAGCTTGGCGTACCCCCAGGTCTGCGCCCACCACTCACGCCCCTGATCGCCCGCGCGCGGCATCATCAGACACAGCGCCACCACCCCTGACGCGAACGGGACGCTCGGCTCATTCTGAAACAAGAACGCGACCGCCCCGACGAGCCAGCCGGCGCCGATGAGCCCGAGCAGCGGGAAGCCGAACCAGCGCCAGAGAACCGCTCCCATCGGGACCGCGGCGCCGGTCGTCAGCACCCATTTGTTCTCGTAGACCCCGTGCCAGAACCCGGCGGCGTCGGGCGAGGCGCCCCAGTTCGCGAAGATCAGCACAGCGATCATCAGGCCAAAGAGCAGCGCGAGCTGGTGCAGCGGGCGCGCCTCGCCCGCGTCGGGCTCGACGAACTCCGGGGGCGGCGTCCCGTTCGCCTTACCGCGGCGCTCGAAGATGGCCGCCATCGTGAGGCCTATCACGACGCTGAACACGACGGCGCCGATCGCTCGAGCGAGCCCGAGCTCCAAGCCGAGAACCCTCGCGGTCAGGATCACCGCGAGCACGTTGATCGCCGGACCGGCGTACAGGAAGGTCATCGCGGGGCCGATCCCGGCGCCCATCCGATAGATCCCAGCGAAGAGCGGCAGCACCGTGCACGAGCACACCGCCAGGACGCAGCCCGAGGTCGCGCCGACCCCGTACGCCGCCGGCTTCCTGGCCTTCGGGCCCAGATACCTCAGCACCGCGGCCTTGTCGACGAACGCGGCGATCGCGCCGGCGATCAGAAACGCGGGTAGCAGGCAGAGGATGACATGCTCGCGCGCGTACCAGCGCGTCAGGCGCAGCCCCTCACCCACAGCCGCCTCGACCGCGGGGGCCCCGATGGGCAGCAGGTAGATGCCGAGAAACAGCGCCGCGAGCGACGCGAGCTTCAGCCACTCACGCCTATCCATGATCACGCCCCTTCCTCAGCCCGCCGGCGCACGACGCGTGGTGAGGGCAGTTCGCGGCGGTCTCGATCAGCGGGCATGCGTCAGTGAGCCGGTCCGACATACAGGCAGCAGCATACCGGGGGCGGGCCTGGCTCGACTGTGACCGAGGGCTGCTCAGAAGGTCAGCACATCCCACCCGTCGCTCTGGAGCATCTCGCTGAGGGGTTGCCCCATGGGTTCAACCGGCAGGCCGAGCGCGCGCAGGTTGTCCGCGATGCCGTAGGAGTTCGCGCAGGCGATGCAGGCGCGGACGACCACGCCGTCCTTGCGCATGGCCTCGACCTTGGCCTGCAGGTCCTTGTCGCCCACGAGCAGACGCTGCGAGGGCCCCCAGACGATCAGCGTGACCTCGTGGTACCAGCCGGCGCGTTTGGCGGCGTGGGAGTACATGAGCGCCATCCGGTGCGCCACATCCGGGTCGCCGCTGGTCCAGACGATGGCCAGTCGCGTGGGCGAGGCGGGCTCGACGCGAGTCTGCGCATGGGCGGCGGGCTCACGCGAGCCGGCGAGCATCCCAAGAAAGAACACGGCGCTCGCGCAGATCGCGAGGGCGGCCACGAGGCGGGGTTGGCGAGGGGCGTGCATGGAAACTTCTGGCGTGGGTTCGATCCGCGGCGATTCACGCGGATCAAACGCCAGCGGCGTCGCCAGTGTTCCCTCGCCGGCGCCGCGTGGTCACGGGCACGCCGTGCCGAAGTTGCTCAGCACGGTGTTCAGATCGGCGAAGTTGATCGCCCCGTCGCCGTTCGTGTCGCCCGGGCAATCCCCGGCGCTTGCCGCGTCGGTCGCGAGCACGCTCAGCGAGTACATCTGCGGCGTGGGGACGAGGTTCGTCACGCCCGGCTCGAAGTCCGACGCGCTCACGACGACGTAGTACGACCCCGGCCCCACCGTGGCGGCCGCGATGGCCAGCGTGCCGTCGGCGCCGGGCACGGGCACGCCGCTCGCGATCTCGGTCGTCGCCGGCGCCGGGCCGAGTATCCGAACCGAGAGCGTCGCCGCGTTGCGCGTGCGCGCGTCTCTGCGACTCCCCGACGAGGTATCGCAGGTACTCCCGTAGTTGAACCGCAGCCCGACCGCCGTGACGGTCGCGCTGAGCGTGCCCGGCGCGGCCACCGTGACCTGGAAGTAGTCGAGGTCGCTCTCGTTGCGGACGCTGCATCGCGACCGCGCCTCGCCGCCCGCGGTCCGCGCGACGCAGGGGGCCGAGACGACGCCGCTCTGCAGCGTGACCAGCTGCGTCGCGGTCGCGGGCGTGTCGTTGCCCTCGAACGCGTCGCCGTACATGAACTGCAGCGCGAGGATGTCGGTGTGCGCGGGTGTGTCGATCACGGGGTCGTTGATCGCGCTGAGGTCAAGGCCGCGCATCATCGTGTCGAAGACGGTCGTGCAGTGAGGGTTCACGCCGATGGCCTGGCCGATCGCGTTCTGGAGGTACACCCTGGTCCAGTAGTCCCGCGCGGCCGGGTCGAAGGGCTGTCCGGGTTGGAGATTCCAGGGGTACACCAGCGTGTTCAGGATGATCTCGCCCGAGTAGGCGTCCGCGCCCTCGTTGGCGGCAACGACGAAGAACGGGCGGCTCTGCTGGCCCGACACGAACGGGCGCGCGACGACGCGGATGTCCCCCCGACGGGTCGACCCGGGCGACCCGAGCGCCTCACCGTCGTCCACCCCGCTCTGGTTGGCGACCAGTCGGAGATCAAGGGCCGTCTCATCGGTCCACGCGCCGGCGATTGCCTGGAATCGCTGCGAGAACTCCGACAAGCCGCCGCTGTCGGCGAACACCGTGTTCATCCTCCCCACCAACTCGTTGGGGCCGGGCACGACGACCGTGGTCGGGAACTGCGGGAAGTACGCGATAGTCTCCGGCACTTCGACGCCGTCGGGCACGAAACTGAATCGCAAGTCCTGCGTGGGCACGCCCCCGGGCGGCAGCCAACTGCCGAAGGGTCGGACAAAGCTCTGTGCCCAGCCGGCGCCCCCGAGGGACGCGGCGAGCGCGGTGGCGAGTGCGATGGAGAGTGTTCGGCGCATCGGGGGTTCCTTTCTCCCCCAGAGACGCGAACCCCCACCGTACCGGATCACGCCGGTGTCGCCAAACTTTTTTCACGGGAAAGCCCCGGCGGACGCGGCGCTCCGACTCAGCCCGCAATTCCCTTGGGGGCGTCGAGCGCCTTGGGCCCGATTGTCGCGACCGTGCAGACGCCCAGGCGCCGTGTCGAGAGGTAGTCGTTCACGCCCTTGAGCGTGACGCGACCGATCTCGTCGATGCGTTCGTCGAGCGTGCGCGGGCGCCCGATCTTGCGGAAGTCCTGCGCGATGGCCGACGCGCGTGCCGAGGAGGACTCGCCGCTCATCACGAGGGTGGACTGCATGCCCACGATCGCGCGGTCGAGCTCGCTCTGGTCGATGCCCTTGCTGATGCGCGTCAGTTCGCCCCACAGGACGTCGAGCGCCTCCTGGGCGCGTTCGGGGGTGGTGCCCACATAGGCCGCGACGCGCCCGAAGGTGCGGTCGGTCCCGTAGCTGGCGCTCACGCTGTAGCAGAGCGATCGCTTCTCGCGCACCTCGGTGAAGAGGCGCCCGGACATGCCCCCGGAGAGCACGGACGCGACGACGCGCTCGAGGGTGGCGTTCCGGTCGCTCTCGGCCGGCGCGTCGTGGGCGAGGGCGATGTGGACCTGCGCCGTCTCGAGGGTCTCGTGGGTGTACCCGCGCATTGGCTCGCCGCGCGCGTCGGGGTCTGGCGTCGCGCCGGCCCAGCCATCGAGGAGCGTCGACAGGAGATCGAAGGCGGCGTCCGGGTCGACATCGCCCGCGAGAGCGAGGACCGCGCCGCCCGGCCGGGCGGTCGCGCCCCACGCGTCGCGCAACTCGTCGCGCGAGATGGCTTCGAGGCCCTCGACCGTGCCCATGCCCGAGCGGTTGATGGGGCTGGGCGCGTGGGCGGCGCGCAGGTTGAGCATGACCTTGGTCTGGGGGTCGTCGTCGAGGCCCTCCAGCGCCTGGAGGCACAGGTCCTTGACGGCGTCGAACGAGGCCTCGTCGATCGCCGGGCGGCGCACGGCGTCCACCAGCAGGGGCAGCGCGCCGGCGAGGTTGGAGCCCAGCATCGTCGCGGAGAGCGCCAGCCGGAAGGTCTGCGTCTCGCAGGAGCGACCGACGCCCAGACGGTCGAGCGCGTCGGCCTGCGCCCGCGAGTCGAGGGCGCCGGCGCCGCGGAACAGCAGCTGCGACAGCATCGCCGACATGCCCAGGCGCGCCTGCGGGTCATGGGCGGAGCCGAAGGGCAGAAGCCACGAAAGCCCGAGGGATTTGACGCCTTCCATGCGTTCGCAGATCAGCGGCATGCCGCAGGGGAGTTGCTTCACGACGATGTCGGGCACGGGTCTCTCCTCGCTCGGTGAGGCGGGGTGTATGGCGTCGCGGCGCGGGCCGCGGCGCGAGTGTAGGGCACGGTCGGGGCGGCGCGTTCGGCCCGCCCGGCGGATCCTCTTGAACGATTCCTGAAGGTTGCGTGCGCACGAGGCCGATACCCGTTGTACGATGTGACAGTCGGTCGGACGCCCCAGTGGCGCTGTGCGTCGTCCGACACATCCTCAGCTCCGACACTGAAGAGGAGACTCTGCAATGGCTAAGAAGAAGCGTGCCAAGAAGAAGGCGACTCGCAAGAAAGCCGCCAAGAAGACCGGTCGCAAGAAGGCATCGAAGAAGAAGGCCTCCAAGAAGAAGGCCACCAAGAAGCGCACCGCCAAGAAGGCTGGCAAGAAGAAGGCCACCAAGAAGAAGGCCCGCCGCAAGGCGACCCGCAAGAAGGCCAGCGCCGCCGCTGCCCCTGCCAACCCCATGATGTGATCGCCGGGCGCCTCCGACTTTGGGTCGGAAGGCATCCCCCTCGGCGCCCGGGTCAACGCCCGGGACCCGACGCGGACCACAGGACGCGTCGGCCAACTCACAGCGCCACACGAAACACAGCGGGGCCGGCTCATCGCGAGACGGCCCCGCTTCGTTTTTTGCGCGTTGCATCCTGCCGCTCGCGCGGCCCGATATCATCCCCTCCCCCCCGGAAGGTCCCCGGACCACCCCCGGGCTCCCATTGCCCGCTCCCCTCGCGAGGTCGAGTCGCACCCATGCCCCATGTGATCGCTGAGCCCTGCATCGGCACCAAGGACGTGTCCTGCACCCAGGTCTGCCCCGTCGACTGCATCCACCCCACCAAGGACGAGGCCGACTTCCAGAAGGCCGACCAGCTCTACATCGACCCCGACACCTGCATCGACTGCGGCCTGTGCGTCGACGAGTGCCCGGTCCGCGCCATCTATCCCGAGGAAGACCTCCCCGACGAGTGGCGAAAGTACGTCCAGATCAACATCGACTACTACGCCAAGAAGGGCTGAGAGCAGGCACGAGGCACGGGGCACAGGGCACGCGGGCCGGAGGGTGCGCAGCTGAACCCCGGGGCCTCTACGATCACCGTCGGATGACCACCACCCTCGCCCGACCCCACGGCACGCGCGGCTCCTGCCTCCTCCGACTCCGCGCCATGCCGCTGCCCGAGATGCGCGCCCTCCTGAGCCGCGCCCGGGACCACCTCGAAGCCATCGAATCCGGAACCCCCGACGGCGCGTGGCTCTCCTCGCTGCGAGGCGTCGTCGTCGCCAACCTTTTCTTCGAGGACTCGACGCGCACGCGCATGAGTTTCACCCTCGCCGCCCGCCGCCTGGGCGCCGAGGTGCTCGATCTGGCCGCCGGCTCGTCGTCGCTGAAGAAGGGCGAGACCCTCCTCGACACGGCGCGCGTCGTCGAGGCGATGGGCGCCCACGCGCTGGTCATCCGCCACGAGCATTCCGGCGCGTGCGACACCGTCGCCCGCGCCGTGCGCTGCGCCGTCCTCAACGCCGGCGACGGGCGCCACGAACACCCCACCCAGGGCCTGCTCGACGCGCTTGCTCTGGCGCGCGCACGCGGGCGCGACGCCGACTTCGATCTCTCCGGCCTGCGCGTCGCGATCCTGGGCGATGTCCTCAACTCACGCGTCGCGCGCTCCGACATCGCCGCCTTCACGGCGCTGGGCGCGAGCGTGGTGTGCGTCGGGCCCCCGGCGTTCGCGCCCGCGTCGCTCAAGGGCATGGGCGTCGAGGTGGCCCACGACCTCGACGCGGTCCTGCCGACGGTCGACGCGGTCCAGACCCTGCGCATCCAGTTCGAGCGCAGCGCCACCATCGCCTCGGCCCGCGATTACGCGCGCGGCTACCAGCTCACCACGGCGCGCGCCACCAAACTCAAACGCGGCGCGATCGTCATGCACCCCGGCCCCGTCAACCGCGGCGTCGAACTCGCCCCCGACGTCGCCGACGACCCCACCCGCAGCGTGATCCTTAACCAGGTCGCGGCGGGAGTCGCGGTCCGGATGGCGGCGCTGGAGCGGTGCGTGGGGGGGTGAGTGGGCGGGGTGTTTCGCGTGTAGACCTGTCCTGCAATTCGCCTCATTCGGGATGAGGCGCGGTAGGGAAAGACAAGAACCGGTAGCCCTCATCCGTCTGGCTTCACTCCTCCCACCTCTCCTCAGGGAGAGGTCGCGGAGCGCAGCGACGCTGGTGAGGGCTACCCGTCCTCCCGTGCTCCAAAGCCTCGCAGGGACGACGCGTGAACGCGCTTCGATGCGTGCACCTGCCTCGGAACGAGGCGGTGTAGGAAAGGATAAGAACCGGTAGCCCTCATCCGTCTGGCTGCGCCAGACACCTTCTCCCTGCGGGAGAAGGGGGGGCGTCGTCGGCGGTCGCTGTGGCGCGGGGTCGGGCCTCGCGGAGGATGGTCGCGAGGACGGCGTCTCTTTCTTTCGCCAGCGAGGACGCCGTGAAGCGAAGCGTCCGAACTCCCAATTCTGCGAGCTTGGCATCACGAACGCTGTCTCGCAACCGGTTGGTCTCCCCCGCGTGATGCACACCGTCGAGCTCCACGCAGAGCATGGCCTCGCGGCAGAAGAAGTCGAGGGTGTAGCCGCCGAGC
The DNA here is from genome assembly GCA_019636675.1 of Phycisphaeraceae bacterium. Taxonomy (NCBI): domain Bacteria; kingdom Pseudomonadati; phylum Planctomycetota; class Phycisphaerae; order Phycisphaerales; family Phycisphaeraceae; species Phycisphaeraceae bacterium. The sequence goes on along the minus strand of JAHBXC010000005.1, from coordinate 86,867 downwards.
GGCTGCTGGCGCCTGAACTTGAAGCCACCGAGGCGACGGCCACGCAGCCATCGCCAGAGAACCCGTTCTGGCGCCGACGATTCTCGGCGAAGCGTCCTCGCGCGTGCGGTCGACGCAGGCGATGACTTCGTGCGCCGAATGAGCATGGCCTCCGCTGGTGGGCGCGCCGTTTCTTCGTCGCTGGGTGCGGATTCGGCGGACTCCGTTCTCAATCCTCCTCCCCATGCCCCTTAAACTGCGCCACCACATGCGCCTGCACGTTCGGGGGCGCCACCTCGTCGTGGCTGTATTCCATCACGAACGAGCCCACGCCGCCGGTCATGCTCTTGAGGCGTCCGGCGTAGTTGTCGAGTTCTGACAGGGGCGCGGTCGCCTTGATGATGCACATGCCGCCCTGGCCCATGTCGGTGCTCATCACGCGCCCTCGCTTGCCGATCAGGTCGCTGGTGATGTCGCCCATGCGCTCGGCCGGGGCGACGACCTCCATGTCGACGAAGGGCTCGAGCAGCGCGGGCTTGGCCTTGGCGACGGCGTCGATGAACGCCCGCTTGCCGGCGGTCACGAACGCGACCTCCTTGCTGTCGACGGGGTGGTGCTTGCCGTCGTAGACGCTGACGCGCACGCGCGTGAGCGGGTACCCGGCGAACGCGCCGGTGTTGAGCACCATGCGCACGCCCTTCTCGATCGCCGGGAGGAACTGCCTGGGCACGCTTCCCCCGAAGGTGTCGTCGACGAACTCGAATTCCTGCTCGCCCCCCTGGATGGGCTCGACGCGCAGGAAGACCTCGCCGAACTGGCCGGCGCCGCCGGTCTGCTTCTTGTGCCGGTGGTGGCCCTCGGCCTTGGCGAGGATGGTTTCCTTGTACGCGACCTTGGGCGTGTGGGTGTCGACCTCGACGCCGAAGCGGTTCTTGAGTTTCTCGAGCATGATGCGCAGGTGCAGCTCGCCCATGCCTCGCGCGACGGTCTCGCCGGTGGCCTCGACGCGCTCGACGACGAAACTCGGGTCGCTCTCGACGAGTTTCTGGAGGGCGCCGCCGATCTTGGTCTCGTCGCTGCGTGACTTGGCGACCAGCGCGAGGCCCTGCATGGGTCGCGGCAGGTCGAGGGGCTTGAGGTGGACGCCGGCTTCTTCCGGGTGGTCGTGGAGCACGCTGCCGTAGTGGATCTCGTCGATCTTGGTGACGCAGGCGATGTCGCCCGGGATCGCGCGGTCGATCTCCTTGAGGTCCTTGCCCATGGGTCGGTGGATGTGCGCGAGCCGGACCTTCTTGGTGGAGCGGTCGACGAGCAACTGGTCGCCGTGCTTGATGACGCCCTGATGGACGCGGAAATACGCGACCTTGCCGACGAAGGGGTCGGTCGCGATGCGGAAGACGTGCGCGAGGACGTGGTCCTCGGGGTTCTGCGTGGCGCGGAAGGGGGTTTCCTCGCCGTCGTCTTCGGTCTTGAGGAAGGGTCGCGGGTTGCCCTCGAGGGGGCTGGGGCAGACATTGGCGAAGATATGGAGGAGGTCGTCGACGCCGACGCCGGTTTTCGCGGAGCAATAGACGACCGGGATGAGGTGCGACTCGCGCAGCGCCTTGATGAGCGCGTCGTGCCACTCCTCGGGGGTGATGGAGTCGGGGTCTTCGAGGTACTTTTCCGCGAGCGTGTCGTCGACCTCGGCGATCTGGTCGAGCAGCTTCGTGCGCGATTCGGCGACCGTGCCCAGGTCGGTCTCGCCGGTCTTGGTCTCGAGCAGGTCGACGACGTCCGTGCCCTTCTTGCACGGCTTGTTCACGGGCACGCACTCGGGGCCGAAGACATCGGCGATGTGGTCGCGCAGCTCGATCAGGTTCACGCCCTCGTGGTCGATCTTGTTGATGATGAGCATCGTGGGCAGTCGTCGCTCCTTGGCGAAGCGCATCATCCTGCGCGTGTTCATCTGGATGCCCACCGACGCGTCGATCACGATCGCGACGGTCTCGACCGCCGGGAAGCAGGACATCGCGACGCCGGCGAGGTCGGGGTAGCCCGGCGTGTCGATCAGGTTGATCTGGCGCCCCTCGTGTTCGAGATGGACGACGGCGGGCGAGAGCGTGTGCTTGTGGTGCTTCTCTTCGTCCTCGAAGTCGCAGACGGTGTTGCCCTCTTCGACCATCCCCATGCGCCCGGTCAGGCCCTTGTGGTGGAGCAGTCGCTCGACGAGCGTGGTCTTGCCCGCCCAGGCGTGCCCCGCCAGAGCAATGTTGCGGATGTCGTTCGTGGAGTAGGCCATGCGACGCGTCTCCCTTCGGGCGGAACGGGACCCGCGGCGCGTCGATGCCGCGTCGCGGCCCGAGGTGGTCAGGATGTCGCCGGGGCGGGGAACACCCTCGCCCTGGCGGACTTGGATTGTACTGGCAAGGTCAAGGGGGTGGAAGGGGAAGGCACGGGGCACGAGGCACAAGGCACGAGCCGGAGCGCCAGAAAGAGGACGCTCCCACACCCCCTCCCTCTCTGCGTCCTCTGCGCCCTCTGCGGTGAATCTCTCCCGCTTACTTCTTCACCGGCTGGTTCGTCCGGATGTCGCGCCCTCGCAGGTGGCGCGTCATGTCTCGCATGAACTTGGCGGTCTGGGCGCGCTGGTTGGGGTTCGCGTCGGCGTTGATGTCGGCCTGCATCGACGAGAAGAAGTCGGCCACGTTGTCCGAGCGCAGCGGGCCGTCACGACGCCGCCCCTGCTCGGCGTCGCGCTGGGCCTGCGTCTGCATCTCCTGCAGGCGCGTCGCGTCGTCGACGTCGCGCTCCTGACCGGTCAGCTGCTCGAGCAGGCGCGACCACTCCAGCGCCGTCTCGTCCAGGAACTCCTCGCGCTTCGCGCCGTCGACCTGCGCGTACTTGTTCGCGTAGTCCGTCATCAGGTCGATGCCCAGCGTGCGCATGTTCTCTTCGAGCTGCTTGCGCGCCTCGCCCGCGATCCCGGCGGCGAAGGCGGCCACCAGCACGCTGTCGCCGGCGCTCATCGTGCGCAGACGCTCCGCCAGCTGCAGCACGATCTCCAGACGCTCCTTCACCGGCAGCTTGCGGAAGTCCTTGTCCAGCAGCGCGAAGCCCAGCACGTTCGCGAGCGGGTCGTTGGCGGCGTCGGGCACGCGGATCGGCCTGAACGCGCTCCACGCCAGCGCCGCCCCGCCCCCTGCGCCCAGCAGCGCGATCGTGACGCCCGTCGCCGCCGCCAGCGCGCGGTGCTTCTCCATCGCGCCCCTGATCGCCGGCAGCAGCTCGCGCAGGTCGATGTCGAAGCGATCGCGGAACGAGGGTCGTGCCGAGCGCGCGCGTGCGCCGACCGGCGCGTCGAGTCCCTCGAGCAGGGAGCCCTTCGTCGTCGGGTCGCTGACATGGTGGTGTTCGTGGTTCGGCATATCGCGGCGTTCCTTCCTCGGCGCGTCAGTTGCGCACGCTGTCGCGCGGGTTCAGGATCAGCCAGTCGGCGCGCCAGTCGCCGAAGTACAGGGCGTTCTGGTCGTACTCCGGCCCGCCCTCGTGGCGGGCGGCCGAGTCGGCGAAGACGGGGTAGTTGGGGTTGAACTCGTAGAACTTGGTGACGGCGCCGCGCGGGTCGCGATCGTCGCGGAAGATCTCGCGCGCGACCATCAGCGTGCCCGCCCAGTACTCGTAGCTGCTGTGACGCCCGATGGGCGAGAGCCCGGCGAGGCGCAGCTCGGGCGGGATCGAGCGGTCGCTTGGGCAGAGGAAGACCTCGAGCGAATCGAGCATGGGCCCGAAGGTCGCCATGATGCCGTCGGGGTTGAGCTCTTCCGGCGGGCGCGGGTCGGCGCCGTAGACGCTGCTGTCGTCGAGGGGCAGGGCGTAGGGCAGCTCGAAGCGTGGCGTGTTGTTGCGCGCGACCTCGACGCCAAGCCCGATGCCGCGGAGGTTGGAGAGGCACTTGGTGCGCTGGGCGCTGTTTCGGGCCCTGGTCAGCGTGGGCGCAAGGATGCCGATCAGCAGCGCGACGATGCTGACGACCACGAGCAGCTCGATGAGGGTGAACCCCCACCGAGCGCGCCGGGCGCGAGATTCGCGAACGCGTGCCATCGTCATGATGGTATTGGTTCGGGTGGAAGGGGGTGCGGATTCGGGGGGAAGGCGTGGGCGGAAGGGAGCAGGGAGCAGGGAGTGGGGAGTGGGGAGTGGGGAGTAAGTGCGATCTTCCCCCCTGCCGCTCGCTGGGGGGGGGCCCTCTCCGAACCCCAACCCCTCCGCGCCCTCCGTGGTGAATGTTGCCTTGAGAGTCCGATAATTCCCGAGTTTTCGTCATCTCTACGGCTGTTTTCCCGGTCCGGACGATTCCCCTTCTCGGTCGTCGACCGGCTCTCCGAACGCCGCGTAGAGTCTTTCCGTACGACGGGCGGGCCACGCGGCTCGGGAGACGCCTCCGACCATCTCCCGAACCCGGGCAGCCCCACTTCTCGAGGTTTCGCCCCATGGCCACCTCCTACGGCGCCCTGTGTTCGGGCTTCACGATCACCCAGAAACTCACCACGACCATGAACCTGCCCGCCCAGCGCGAGCCGGTCCTGTCCTTCTTTGAACGCCTTCGCAAGCAGCGCCCCGCCCTCGAACGCTTCAAGCGCTACGACGGGGAGGTCGCCCTCGAATCGCGCGCCCTCCCGGGCGCCGGGGGCTCGGCCGGCGTCGAGGCCGAGGAGTGGGTCGCCCTGCGCCGGCGCTCCGTCCGCTCGGGCGCCGTCAACCCGCGCTCCCTCACCGGGGGCGCCGGGGCGTACGCGCTGCACCGGCTCGTGCTCGAGACCTCGCCCTTCTACTTGGGCATCAACCCCCTGGATGTCGAGCAACTGGAAGTCGTCTTCGCTTTCGAGCTGGAGGCGGCGGGCAACCACAACCGCATCGTGGCCGAGGCGCTGCTGGGCGACAGCCCGCTCGCGCGCTTCGCCGAGATCGAGGGCGCCGAGCCCATCGACATCCAGCCCGTGCTGGGCCTTGCCTTCGGGCGCGCGCTCGACACCGAGGCGTTCCTCGAGCTGAAGACCAAGGCCGGCCCCCACGCCGCGCGCGAGTCGATGGGGTCCTTCGACCGCCTGAGCGACGACGACACAATCGAGTTCGACGCATCGTCTTCCTTCGACGACGACGCCGAGGAAAGCGACGACGAGCCGATCACCGTCTTCCTGACGCTGCGCCGTCGCGCCCCGCTCAAGAGCGTCGACGACCTGCCCGCCTGGTTCGCGGCGCTGACCGAGCGCGCCGAGGCGCTGACCGACGAGAAGATCCTGCCGCTGATCCTCCAGCCCCTGCGCAAGGCGATCGCCAGCAGCAGGGCGTGAGGCGCGCCGCCGGGCTCAGTCGCAGGATGTCCCGAACGCCGCGAGGATCGCGTTGAGGTCGGCGAAGTTCACGACGCCGTCGGCGTTGATGTCTGCGGGAAGATCGGCGCCGGCCTGGCCGTAGGTCGAGAGCACGGCGTTGAGGTCGATGAAGTTCACCACGCCGTCGGAGTTCGTGTCGCCGGGGCAGGGCGCGTCGCCGGCGAACACGCGCATCGATCGGAGGGTGAGGGTTGAGGGCGGGTCAGTCGGCGCGGTTTCGTCGTCGCCGCTCCACACGACGAACGCGTCGAGGTTTCGTGCCGCATAGACCACTTGGGTGATCGGGCTGGTGTCGAGCAGCGGGAAGGTCGAGCCGACGGGCTGATCGTTCACGAACCAGTCGAGGCGGTCGGCGTCGGGGTCGTATTGCACGCGCGCGGCGTACGGCTCGCCGGCGACGAGCCCGAGCGCGGCTCGCGTGGGGCCCTGGATCACCACGAACTGCTGCGCGCCGGGCTGCGTGGCGCCTTCCTGTCGACCGAAGAGGTAGAAGGTGTCGTTGGGCGCGAGGTGCCAGAGATAGCCGATCGGCGAGAACCCGCCCCCCGGTCGCGTCTGCAGAGGCGACCACCCGCGCGAGGTGACACCCCACTCGGACGATTCGAACTCGGCGACGACGGTCCACCCCGAGCCGGACCCGCCGGGCAGCGAGGGGGTCCGCGCCGAGAACTGCGCGAACAGATTTGCGTCGCTCGCGCCCGGGGGGAGCGGCGGGACGAAATGCACGGTGTCGCGGAAGACATTGGCCATGACAACGCCACCTTGGCCGTCCGTCACGACGCCGTTGGCGCTCGTGAACCGTGTTGACGCGAGCGGGCTGCCGATCGGGTCGTCGATGTGACGGGAAGGGGGGACGTTGGCGACGCCCCACGCGAAGTCGTCAAAGATGGGGGAGGTGAGGTCCGGCAGCGTGACCACGGGCAGAGGCAGGCACGCGTACGAGAGGTTGTCGAGCTCCATGCGTGAGTTCCAGCCGAAGGAGTTGTTCTCCGACTCGAACCGCACGATTTGTGCGGCGTTGGCGAAGGCGACGCCGGAATAGATCTCGACGCCTTCAACGGAGATCGTCATCGAACGATCGTTCTCGATTGTGAAGCAGAGAGTGCGCATGGCGTCGTCGGCGACCCACTGATAGCCGGTGGAGACGATCTCGACCCCGGGCGTGGGCGCGTTGTCGTAGGGGGTCGTCGTGAACGGGTCGTCGATGGGGTCGTACCACGGGTCGACCTGGACATACACGGTCGGGTCAAAGGCCGGGTTGTTCGGCACGCTCAGGTCGGCGCGTCCGAGGAAGACGCGCGCCGTGACGCCCCCGAAGATGTAATTTGTCGCTTCGGAGTCGAGCGTGATCGCGCGCACGGTCTGTCCCGTGGTGGCGACATCGACGCAGAAGGTCCACGGATCACCGGGCAGCGCGTACGAGTTGGGCAGCGTGCTCGTCATCTCGACGCGGTGCTTGTTGTCGGATGAGACATTGTTGATCTGGCGGATGGCTTGATCGCCGGGCGAGCGTTCGAACACGGTCGCGGCGGAGGAGAGCGCGTCGAACCAGCGAGTCGACTGACCGCGCAACGGGCCGGCGTTCATCCAGTTGAGGTCATCGAGATACGGGCAGTCGAGCGCGGGCGGCTTTGGGATCATACGGAGCGGCCCGGATGCCTCGATGTTGTCCGCCAGCAGGAAGGCGCCCTGAGACTCGTAGGCGCTGTTGAAACCGACCCGGTCGATCGCCAGCCCCACGAGCGGGTAGCCGCGATGGATGATGACCTCGCCGTTGCCGTCGAGGAGGTCGAGCAGATAGGTCACGCGCAGATCGGCGGAGGTCTCAAGGATCCAGCGTGACCACACGCCGATCGGCGGCGGGACCAGTCCGCCGATCACCGACCCGGCTGGCGGCGTGCAGCCCGGGATGGTGAAGCCTTGGAAGTCCCGGCAGTACCTCGCCGGCGAGAACAGCCCGATGAACTCCGGGCTGAGCAGGTAGATAGTTGTCAGCGGACCATTCGGGAGTCCTTGATCGGTGCAGTCACCGGGTTGCACCTCGACGCATGTGCCGCCCCAGATCGCTCGACTGGTGATGAACCCGGTGAATGCCGCGGCGGTTTCGAAGGTGTACTGCTCAGCGATCGTGCTAATATAGAGTTCGCTCGATGCGCGGGCGTTGGCGCCCGCGACGGGCTCGATCGGGGAGCCCCAGCTCAGGTTCGCGCCGGTGAAGAACCCGCCCGGCGCCTGCGCCGCGGCGGTGGTGAGCCGGATCGCCTGTGTCGCGTTGCCGCCGATCGGTGCGCCTGTGAGATCGACGACGCGCGCGAAGGCGACATTGCCTTGACCTCGGACGGTGTTCAAACCCCAGCCGAAGCCGTCCGGTCCCGTGAACGATGTCGGCGCCGCGCTGACTCCCATGCCGCCGATGGACACATCGACGGGGAAGTTCTCGAGCTCGTCGCGCATCGTGATGATGGATCCCGGCGGGAACGGCCCGTTCTGCCTGGGCGACGCGCCGGGAGATTCGATCGGCACTCGCAGATCCGTCAGCGACTGGCGCACGAGCGGCTGCGCAGACGCGCACAGTGTGCAGAGCGGAAGCGCGGTCAGCGCAAGAATGAATGTCCGCATGGGAGCCCCTTGGTATACGGTCGTGATTCAGTCGCAGGATGTCCCGAACGCGGCCAGGATCGCGTTGAGGTCGGCGAAGTCGACCGTGCTGTCGCCGTTGGCGTCTCCGGGGAGGAAGCCGGGCACGAACTGCACGACGCCGAAGTTCCCGAGGGCGGCGTTCAGGTCGGCGAAGCCGGTCATGCCGTCGAAGTCGAAGTCGGTCGCGCAGGAGGGCGCGTCGCAGGCCATGCGGACATCGTCGATACGCAGCTCGGAGCCGGGGGACGACGCGTTGTTCTCGGATTCGAAGGCGAGGGCGTCGAACGACGGGCCGAAGGCGGCGGGGCCGGCGTAGGCGAGCGCGTCGTTCACATACACGCGCAGCGCGCCGCTGGCGGCGAGGCGCAGCGTGATCGTGTGGTACTGCCCGTTCTGCGGCACGATCACGCCGGTGTCTTCGATATCGACGCCGACCACGGGGTTGACGGCGTCGGGGTCTGCTGGCGAGTCGTCGACGGGGTTGAACCAGCGGTTGGTCTGCACGAAGAGCGAGGGCGTGTACACGGGGGCGCCGGGGGTGGTTCGGTCTTCGTGGCCGCGGAAGAGGCGGGCGATGGTCTGGTCGCCGTCGAGGAGCGCGAAGGCGCGGACGGCGTTCCCGTCGAAGCGCGCGTCGAAGGAGACGACGAGGTCGTTGGCGAGGGTGGCGTGCTCGCGGGGCAATTCCGTGGCGAACTCGCGCCGGTGCTGGTTGTTGGGGAAGACGGTATTCGTCTGGAGGAGCACCCCGCCCTGGGCGTCGTCCGGCACGACGAGCAGGCCCGAAGTCGGGGCGGCCGTCCACCTGTCCTGCTGCTGCTGGATGACCGGGAAGTTGTCGAGCCACTCGAGATCGTCGAGGTACGGGCATTCGAGCGCCGGGGGGACCGGGGGTTGCAGCGGCGGGCCCGACGCCTCGATGGTGTCGAGGAGCATGATCGCGTTGCTCGCGCCGAACGAGGAGTTCCACGCGATCGAGTCGAGAAGATTCGACTGGACGAGGGCGTCTTCATAGATCAGGACTTCGCCTCCGCCGTCGAGCGCGTCGATCGCGATCGTGAAGCGGTGGTCCGCCGTCGTCTCGGTGATGAGGCGGAACCACGAGCCGACGGGCGTGCTGACGGCGTCGCCGACCTGGGCGCCCGATGGCGGCGTGCATCCCGGGATGGGGACGCCGTCGCGCGTGACGCAGTACCGCGTAGGGACGAGTTCCTGCTGACCGATCAGCGGGTTCCACGCAAGCACACTCAGCACGGTGAGAGGCCCGATCGGCAGCCCGACAGCCGCGCAGTCGCCCGGAAAGATCTCGATGCATTCCCCGCCCCACATGACGCGATGGATGATGAACCCGGTCAGCACCGAGCGCGGCTCGTAGGTGTAGCGTTCGGCGATCGTGCTGACGAAGTGATCGGCCGATACGCGCGCGTTCGCACCGGCGGTGGGGATCAGCGAAGAGGCCCATCGGATATTCGCGCCGAGGAAGAAGCTGTAGGGCGCCTGCGCCGCGGCGGTGCGCAGACGGATTGCCCGAGTCGCGTTGCCGCCGGTCGGTGAGCCGGAGAGATCGACGACCTGGACGAAATTGATACTGGTCTGCCCTCGCAGGGTGTTGAGCCCCCAGTCGAACCCGTCGGGCCCGGTGAAGGAGGTCGGGGCGGCGTCGACCCCAAGGCCCCCGAGCGACACGCCCACAGGGAAGTTCTCCAGTTCGTCTCGCATCGTGATGATCGACCCGGGGGGAAACACGGCGCCCCGGAGCGAGGCGGCGCCCTGAGTCTGCGCGCGTTCGGCGAGGGGGACCGCGGCGTCGGCGATCGACCCGGCGGGCGCGAGGGGCTGGGCGAACGACGGCGAGGCAACGATGCCGGCGAGAGCGACAAGCAGTGCGGGATGGCGCATGAGCAGCCCCTTGAGTGGCGTCGCGGGGGGAAAGGCCGCGACTGATCCCTCAAGGTGTACCTCGGAAGCGGGGGGAGTGCAAAGGAAAGTTCCGAAAACTTCCCGCCCTGGGAATAGACGGGGGTGGCGGGCGCGTTGCGCATCGCGAGGTCGGGAGACCGGCCTCGTCCAAAGCCCCCCACGAGAGCCGGCGGCGCGTCCCAGTGATGCGCCGCTGGTTGTGTTTTGGCGGGGTTGGGGCGTCGGGAGAGGGCGTGGAGGGGGATGGCGGTCCCTACAATCGCCGGCGATGCCCAACCGACGCCCGCCGTGCTACATCACCACCCCGATTTACTACGTGAACGACCGGCCCCACATCGGGCATGTCTACACCACGCTGCTGGGCGATGTATTGGCCCGGTACCGGCGCCTGTGCGGGGATGATGTCTTCTTCCTGACCGGGACCGACGAGCACGCCGACAAGGTGGTGGACTCGGCGAAGGCGCACGGCGTGACGCCCCTGCAGTGGGCGGACCGCAACGCCGCGGCGTTCAAGGCGGCGTTCCACGAGATGGGGTTCTCGAACGACGACTTCATCCGCACGACGGAGAAGCGCCACACCGAGAAGGTGGTGGAGTACATCGGTCGGCTCCAGGCGACGGGGGACGTGTTCCTCGGGCACTACGAGGGGTGGTGGGACGCGTCGCAGGAGGAGTACGTCACCGAGTCGACGGCGCGCGAGCACGGGTACAAGAGCCCGGTGACGGGTCGCGAACTGGTGAAGCGGCGCGAGCAGAACTACTTCTTTAAGTTGAGCGCGTACGGGGATCGGCTGCGCGAGCACATCGAGCGGAACCCGGGGTTCATCCAGCCCGACGCGCGCCGGAACGAGATCCTGGGGCGCATCCGCGAGGGTCTGCAGGACGTGCCGATCACGCGGGCCGTCGAGGACCCGACGGGCGAGGTGTGGGGCATCCGCATGCCCGGCGACGCGGGGCACCGGGTCTATGTGTGGATCGACGCGCTGTTCAACTATCTGAGCGCGGTTGATACGGAGGACCGGCGCGAGTTCTGGAGCGAGATGGAGGGCGGCAACGCCCCGGCGACGCACCTGATGGCCAAGGACATCGTGTGGTTCCACGCGGTGATCTGGCCCTCGATGCTGATGGCGCTGCGCGAGCCGCTGCCCGAGACGGTGCTGGCGCACTCGTACTGGATCCGCGAGGGTCGGAAGATGAGCAAGTCGCTGGGGAACTTCCTCGACCTGCCGACGATCCGGGGGTACTGCGCCGCGTACTCGCGCGACGCGCTGCGCTGGTTCCTGGCGACGCAGGGCCCGCTGGGCGCGACGGATTCGGACTTCGCGCACGCGCGGTTCGTCGAGGTCTACAACGCGGACCTGGCCAACGGCATCGGCAACGCGTTCTCGCGCGTGAGCAACATGATCGCGAAGTACTTCGACGGGAAGGTCCCCGACGCGAAGGGCGTGACGAGCCACGCCGGGCACGACTGGCCGGCGCTGGCGCGCGAGCATGTCGAGCAGACGAAACACTTCTTCGCGCAGCACCGGCTGGGGGATGCGCTGAACTCGTCGATGGGGCTGGCGAGGAAGGTCGACGGGTACATCAACGCGACCGAGCCGTTCAAGGTCGCGAAGGACGAGGCGCGCCGCGATGAACTCGGCGCGATCCTCTATCACTGCGTCGAGGCGCTGCGCGTCGCGTCGCTGGGGCTGTTCGCGGCGATGCCCGACAAGATCGGCGAGATGTGGTCGCGCATGGGGTTCGAGCCGGGCGCGAAGCCGTTCGACGAGTTGGCGCGCTGGGGCGTGCTGTCGCCCGGGACGCCGATCGTCAAGGGCGAGGCGCTGTTCCCGCGCGCGGATCCGAAGGCGGATATCCCCGCGCCGATTGCGCACGAGGGCGAGTGAGATGGACGCGCGCGAAGCCACCAGCCCGGCGCTGCTCGCGTGGCGGTCGAACCGTCGCGGCGTGCTGATGTGCGGCGAGATCCCGCACAAGACGGGGTTCGCGGTGTGCCCTCGCACGGGCGTGGTGGCGGTCCCGCTGCCCACGACGCTGCTGAGCGCCGGGGCCGAGTTCAGCGCCGACGGCGCGACGCACTTCGTGCTGTTCCTGCCCGACGAGAGCGAGACGGCGTTGCAGGTGCTGCTCTCGCCGCGCGTCGTTGATCCGGAAGAGACAGACCTGCGTGAACGGTTCGAGACGCCGAAAGAAGAGTTGCGCGACCGTTGGCTGATGCTGCATCTTGAGCCGCCGCGCGGCGACGCGACCTGGGTGGCGTTCGACGCCGAGAGCGCTCGCCTGGGCCGAGAGGTGCTGGACGACGACGCGCTTCGATCGTTCAGCGCGTTGCACGAGTCGGAGCCGAAGCTGGTGAAGCGCGCGAACTCGGATCGTGCGAGACTGGCGCGGGCGTGCCTGATCGCGACGGGTTCGGACCTGACCGGGGCGATCGCGGTGGAGGCGAACCCGTCGGGGCTGCTGATCCGGCACAAACTGGGCGTGACGCTGGCGGCGTTCGGGAACGAGGCGCACGATCGCGAGAGCGCCGAGCGCGAGATCGACGCGCTGCTGGCGAGGGGTGACGCGTGATGTACCGCGACGCGCATGTGCACATCCACGCGCACGGGTACGAACTGTCGTGCGTGAATCTGTCGGACTGCGAGTCGCTGGAGGAGTGCCTTCGGCGCGTCGCGGCGGCGTCGTCGACGAAGCGGCAGGGCGAGTGGGTCGAGTGCGTGTGCGCGAGGCTCGAGGGCTGGCGCGAGCGGCGCTGGCCCACGAAGCATGAGCTGCATGACGCGTCCGGGGGCAGGCCCTGCGTGGTGCGGAGTTTCGACCATCACTCGCTGAGCGCGAGCGAGCGCGCCCTGGCGTTGGCGGGGATCACGCGCGAGACGCCGGCGCCCCCGGGGGGCGTGATCGAGCGCGACACGGAGGGCGAGCCGACCGGCGTGCTGCTCGAGAACGCGTGCAGGCCGGTGTGGGAGGCGGTCCCGAAACCGTCGTTCGAGGCGCGCGTGGGGCAGGTGGCGCTCGCGCTGGCGGACTTTCGCGCGCGCGGGTTCGTCGAGGTGCACGACATGCTCGCCGAGCCGTGGCTGGGCGACGCGGTCTCGGCGCTGGTCGAGCGGGGCGACGAGAACGCGCGCGCGATGACGGTGTGGCTCTACGCGCTGCCCGAACGACTCGCCGCGATGATCGAGGCGAGCGCACGGTGGGACGCGCGGCGCGTGCGCGTCGCGGGCGGGAAGTTGTTTCTGGATGGCACGATCAACAGCCGCACGGCGTGGATGCTGCACGAGTTCCGCGAGCCGATCCCCGAGCACCCGCGCGGCGTGGCGATGATGTCCCGCGCGCAGATCGTCGGCGCGATCCGCTTCTGCGACGCGCGAGGGCTGGGCATCGCGATGCACGCGATCGGCGACGCCGCGGTGCGTGAGGGGCTGGACGCGCTGGCGGAGGCGGACCCGTCGATGCTCCGCGTCGGGCGAGACGAGCCGTGGCGTATGGCGCGCGTCGAGCATTGCGAGTTCGTGGATGAGGCGGATGTCGAGCGTTTCGCGGCGATGAATGTGGTGTGCTCGCCCCAGCCCTGCCACCTGTTGCCGGATATCGAGGCGCTGCGCCGGTATCTGCCGCACCGGATCGATCGGCTGCTGCCGCTGGGAGAGATCGCCGATTCGGCGCGCCGGCGCGGACGCGACCCGTCTGAGCTGATCTGGCTGGGGAGCGACGCGCCGATCGTGCCCCCGAGCGTGGATGACAATGTGACGGCGTCGACGCTGCGTCGGCGTCCGGGGATGGATGCGCGAGAGGCCCTGTCGGTGCGCCACGCGATCGACGAGCGTCTCGCGCTGTCGCTGCACCGACCCACGGCGGCCGGCGCGTTGGAGATGAATCACACATGAAGACCGTGGTCGTGACGAGGCCCTACCCGGGCGAGATGGTGATCCCCGGCGCGCGGATCGTGGTCGGCCCCGACGAGGGCCTGCGCGAGCCCGGCGCGCTGCACGCGTTCCTGCGCGAGCACGCGCCCGACGCGCTCGTGAGCATGTTCCACGACCCGATCGACGCGGCGGCGCTCGACGCGGCCGGCGATCAGCTGAAGGTTGTCTGCAACTTCGCGGTTGGCTTCGACAACATCGATCTGGACGAATGCGAGCGCCGCGGGATAGTCGTGTGCAACACGCCCGACGCGGTGACCGAGGGCACGGCGGACATCGCGTTCCTGCTGATGCTCGCGGCGGCGAGGCGCCTGAAGGAAGCGGACGACTACGCGAGGAGCGAGGAGTACCCGAAGAACGGGTATCTCGGCATGAGCGACTTCCTGGGCGTGCACCTGACGGGGCAGACGCTGCTGATCGTGGGGGCGGGGCGGATCGGCTACGCGACGGCGCTGCGCGGCATCGGCTGGGGCATGCGCACGCTGTATGTGTCGCGCTCGCGCCACGTGGAGTTCGAACTCGCGCCCCTGGGCGCGGAGCGGGTGGACCTTGATGAGGGGCTCAGGCGTGCGGATTTCGTGAGCGTGCACACGCCGCTGACGAAGGAGACGCGGCATCTGATCGATGAGCGCCGGCTGCGGCTGATGAAGAAGAACGCGGTGATCGTGAACACCGCGCGAGGGCCGGTGATCGAGGAGGCGGCGCTGGCGCGTGCGTTACAAGAGGGTTGGATCTTCGGCGCGGGCCTGGATGTGTATGAGTTCGAGCCGCGCCCGGGGGAGGCGTTGAAGGCGCTGAAGAATGTGGTGATGACGCCGCACATCGGGAGCGCGTCGCGGAAGCACCGGGAGTTGATGACGGAGATGGTGAGCGGGAATGTGAAAGCGGCGCTCGCCGGGGAGCGGGCGCCGAATCGGATCAGGTGAGTTCGCCCGTGCGTGCCGTGCGTCGGGCGGGGCCGGGGGGGGGCCGGGGGGCGCCGGGGTTTAGCGGTCGTCGTGGGGGTCCGCCCGGTGGTTGCCGTTGGACTTGGTCGCTCGGCGCCAGATGTGCGTGATGGCTTCCTCGTCGAACCAAGTGAGGCCGGCGCGCATGGCCATGCGAGCGAGTTCGACGCGGTTGGTCGCGCTGAGCTTGGAGCCGAGCGAGACGCGGTGCCACTCGATGGTCTTCTTCGAGCGGTGGAGGCGCTCGGCGATCTCGTGGGTGGAGAGGCCCAGCCCGATGAGTCGGAGGACCTGGAGTTCGCGTTCGGTGAGGGTGGAGAGCGCGCCGAGGTCGAGACACATCTCGCAGTAGACCTGCTCCGGGCCGACGAGGTCGGCGAGCCCGACGGGCTGGCAGAGCGGGACGCACACGGTGAGGACGCGCTCGTGCCCCTTCGTGTTGTCGAGCGCGCGGTAGACCGTTCGGCGGAAGAGCCCGGCGATCGCGCCCAGGACGGCGATGCTGCTGCCGTTCTGCAGCACGCGCGAGACCAGCGCCATGCGCGCGTCGTGGATGGGGCCCGGGATGAACTCGGAGAGATTGCGGCCCTCGATCGTGTCAAGCGCCTTGAGGCCGATCAGGTCGCGCCCGAACTGATTCATGTAGTGAACGACGCCCTGAGCGTCGATCACGGTCACGGCGCACGACGCGTCGTTGGTGAAGGCCTGCCAGCAGACCGACCACTCGGCCGGCGTCATTTCGTCTTTCGTCGTGTCCGGGCTGCTCGCGAGCCCTGGGCGTTGCATGAACACGGTCGATCCCTCTCCCCCGGCGTTGACCCATCTGCTGGAGCGCCCCGCGCGTGAATCGCGAAAGACGCCGCCGCCGCTCCCGCCCGCGTCATGGACGCGGTGCGGTAAAGGCGTCAGTCCGCCCGGGCGTGAACCCGGGCACGATCGGGCCGAGCATCGGGGGTCGGACCGCCATTCCCTACTGTGAGGAGCGCAGACTCGTGGGCGATCCGGCAACGCGATTAGGGATTTTTACCGAATTTGCCGCGACGGCCGGAAAATGGTTGAAACCAACAAAAAACCGCCCGCGACGATGGCGGGCGGCAAAGCGGATTCGGGACCCTTCCGGGTGTGTCAGAAACTGGGGATCTAGGATTTGAACCTAGACTAACTGAGCCAGAGTCAGTCGTGCTACCGTTACACCAATCCCCAAGGATTGCCGGATAGTAGCCCGATTCTCCGGCGCGGCAACGGGTCAAGGGCGCGATCGACGCCCCCGGCGCCCCCGGCGCCCCCGATGCCCCCGGCGCCCCGGCTCGCCTGTCAGCGTGACATCCAGCCCCCGGCCCCTCCGGACGCTCCTGCTGATCCTCCGGAGCCGCCGCCCCCGGCAGGGTTGGAGCTTCTGGTGGGTTCGGCGCGGTTCGGCGGCGGGGACAGTGTTTCGCTGTCGCGACCCGGTCGGGCGGCGCCGATCGCGGCGCTCGCGCTCACCGGCTCGTCGTGGGAGAGTCGCTTCTCTCGCGCCTCGTCGATCGAGCGGTCGAGCTTGCGCAGGATGTCTTTGACCTGGGTGAATGTCTTGTCTGAAGTGCTCATCGCGTGTCTCCTCGAGCCGGGGGTGCTATCGGCCTCATCCCGGGACGACGCGCGGACATGAAAGCGGCGGAGCCGGGTGGCTCCGCCGTCTGGAACGGTTGTGCGGGTTGTCGCGGGGCCGGGCGTGCGCGCCGACCTTGGCGCTTAGCGGTTCAGGAGCTCGTGGAGCCATGCGCCGCGGCGGGGGCCCGGTCGCGTGGGGTCGTAGTCGGCGGGCGCGTCGAGCGGGCGCTCGATGGGCGTGTAGGAGCTCGGGTCGTTGGCGACGGCGAAGACGAGGACAAGGTCCTGAAGATCGATGACGCCGTCGTCGTTGAGGTCGGCGGCCTCGAGGAAGTGGCGGTCTGACTTGGTGGCGCCGTAACGCTTGAGGACCTCAGACACGTCCTGCATGTCGTACTTCCCGTCGGCGTTGATGTCGGGGGAGGCCGAGACAGGGACGGTGGTCATGCCGAAGACGAAGCCGCCGGGGGGCGGGAGCCGGACGAGGCCGGGGATGCGCGAATCGCCGCCGATGGGGGGGATGGTGCCGCCGGTGGCGCCGATGCGGAAGTCTTCGAGGAACCAGCCCTGGAACGAGCCGGGTCTGCCGACGGGGGCGATGTCGGACTGGAGTGTGAACCGCACCCGGAACTGCGTGCCGAGCTGGGGGGTGAGGTCGTAGAAGCGTGGCGTCCACTCGTAGCTGTTGGGCGGGACCTCGTTGCGCAGGGTGCGGATGACGACGGGGTCGTTGATGTTGGGCGTGACGATCTCGATGATGATGCGGTCGTTGAAGACCGACTCGATCTCGAGGAGTTCCCAGAAGGTCATGGAGACAGACTGGGAATTGGTGTTGCGCAGGTCGAAGACCGGCGAGTAGAGGTGGTGGGCGGTGTCGTTGGCGTAGTTGCCGATGAGGTTGGTCGCGAAGACATTCTCGCCGCTGCGTGCGCGGTTGAACCCGCGGACGCGAGGCGGGGTGGCGAGGATGACCTCGACCGGGAAGGAGTCGCCGTCGAGGAACTCGAGGAAGAGGAAGTCTTCCTCGGGGACGCCGCGCTCCCAGTCGCCGGTGAACTGCCAGCCACGGACGCTCTCGAAGTCATCGAAGAAGACCGAGACGGGTTCGATGCGCACGACGCGGCGCGTCACGCCGAAGGAGTATCGGCGCTGCGCGTTGAAGGTGAAGAGGGAGTAGACGGCGTTGTTCGCGCGAGAGACCTCGTCGTCGACGAACGAGGTCCCCGAGCCGACGGCGAGGATCTCGACGCCGAACGCCGGGATCTGGCCGGCGGCGTACTGCACGCCGTCGACCGGTCGCCAGAGGGACGAGGTCGTGGAGCGCACGAGGAGCGTGCCGGAGAACTCGCCCTTGGGGCCGCTGGGGGGGTTGGTCCACGAGACGGTGGTCGAGTTGGCGCCCTGGGCGACGGTCATCGTGGGGACGGGCGCCGGCCAGGTGAGGTTGCTCTGGGCGAGCGCGCGCTGGGCGGCGAGGACGGCGGTCTCGGCGTTGACGAGCCCGTAGCCGAAGGACTCGCTGAAGCCCGAGGCACCGCCGAAGCCGGTGTTCTCGAAGGTGAAGAGCGCGGTGCGCGTGATGTTCTGGTTCGCGGTGTGCTGGAGGATGCGCCGGACCTGATCGGCGTGCAGGGCCGAGTTCTCGGCGACGGCGAGGGCCGCGACGCCGGCGACGATGGGTGTCGCGGCGGAGGTTCCGCCGAAGCTGGCGGTGAAGTCGCCACCGTTGTCGGAGGGGGCGGGGTTGTAGCCGCCCTCGGCGGTGACGTCGGTGGTGGTGATGCCCAGGCTGCCGCCGTTGGTGGGGCCGACGACGTCGGTGGCGAAGCCGTAGTTCGCGCCGGCGACGGGGCCGAAGCGGGCGCGCTGGCCGCGGTTGTTCATGCCGCCGACGCCGACGGTCTCGGCCATGCTGGCGAGCGCGCTGCCGTAGAGCGTGGGCACGCCCCCGTTGGCGGTGGCGAAGAGGAAGAGCATGCCGCGCCCGCCGCGCGAGTTGGCGGTGAGGTCGACGATCGCGTCGCGTTCGACGTCGGTGAGATAGGTGGAGGGCACATAGCCCCAGGAGTTGGAGTGGATGGCGGCGTCCGCGGTGGCGGTGGCGGCCCAGTTGGCGGCGACCTCGGAGGCGGCCATGGCGTTGCCGTTGAGCTGATAGAAGGAGGTCGGGATGATCAGCGCTTCGGGGGCGACGCCGCGTCCGCCCAGGGAGTTGGCGACGGCGGCGATGAGCCCCGCGACGGCGGTGCCGTGGCTGCCGCGACCTCGGTTGAGGGAGAGATCAAAGTCGAAGAAGTTGATGCAGTTGTCGCAGGAGCGGAAGTTCTGGGCGTAGTCGGGGTGTCCGGGCTGGGTGCCGTCGTCCATGAGCGCGACGATGACCCCGTTGCCCAGAGTGATCTCCCACGCGGGTTCGACGCCGACGTCGACGAGCTCGGTGCCGTTGCCCTGTCCGGTGTTGGCGAGGTGCCACTGGTTGGGGAAGAGCGGGTCGTCGATGCCGTCGCCGCTGCTGGTGTTGACGACGCCGGAGATCGTGATGGCGAAGGGGTTGTTGGTGTTGTCGTTGGTGAGGAAGGTGAGGGCGCCGGTGAACGCGCCGTCGGTGGTTGCCGGGAGAACCACGGTGAAGGTGGTGCCCGTGCCGCCGGCGACCGGGGAGGTGGGCTGCTGGGTGACGTTGAAGCCGGCCGGGACGCTGACCGTGCCGACGGTGAGGGGGTCGCCGCCGGTGTTGAAGAGCGTGAAGGTCTTCGTGATCGGGCTTCCCTGGGTGGTGACGCCGAAGTTGACGGTGCCGGAGTTGTTCACGACGCTGCCGTCGAGCGTGACGCGCAGGGCGGCGGGGCCGACGGGGGCGTTCACCGTGCCCTCGACGGTGAAGCTGAAGGGGTTCACCGGCGTGTTGGTGAGAATGTCGGCGTCGCCTGTGAAGAAGCCGGCGCTCGTGGCTTCGAGGCGGATGGTGAAGTTCGCGCTCGCGGCGGGCGCGATGGTGACCGGCAGGGGGCTGACGAGCGTGAATCCGTTGGGGAGGAGGGGCCCTCCGACGATGAGATCGGACCCGCCGGTGTTGGTCGCGGTGAACTGCACATCGATGGGCGTGCCGATGTCGGTGGCGCCGAAGTTGATGGTCGCGCCGGGCGCGAAGGGCATGCCGTTGCGAGAAACGGTGAGCTCGGGCGCAACGCCGGCGAGGGCGCGCTGCGCGACGGTGTCGACGTGGACGTATCGGAATGCCGGGTCGCTCGCGAGGGCGTCGGCGCGCTGGAACGCGCCGTAGGCGCTGGGCGTGTCGACCGTGAAGACGCTGCGCAGGCCGGGGACCGCGCGGACCGTGCCGAAGACGCCTCGCTGGCGCAGCATGTCGCTGGCCTGCGCCGTGGTGGCGTCGTCGGTGAACCCGACGACGAGCCGGTTGAGACCGATCATCACGATGGGCTGCCCGGGCCCCTGGAGCAGGCCCAGCTCGCGGGCCGTGTCACGGGTCGTGCCGGCGGGCAGCACATACGGGAAGGGCACGCGCGCGCCCGACAGGCGATGGTGCACCACGCCGGCGATCTGGGCGGGCGTCGTGGAAGACCCGAGCACGAGCGGGGGCGCGATGATCGGGTCGCCCCCGTCGTCGATGGGGACCACGCCCGGCTCGCCGCCGAGATCGCCCGGGCGGGAGTTCCCGCCGCCGGCGGCGACGGGCGAATCGCCCCGCATCGACGGGGGAATCGCGCCCTGCGCGCGCGCGAGCGGGCTCAGGGCCATCGTGACGAACAGGACGCTCAGCAGGCATGCGCCGGCGGCGAGTCGGAAAGCACCTCGGACCATACGGAAACGCTCCAGAACTTCTGGGAGAGATCGATCGCCTGTTCCCACGCCGAAACTCCGCCCGGCGCACTGACAACAGCGTAGCGAACGCGCCAAGGGGCGTGGGGCCCCGACGCACGAAAACCGCGCAAAGCCGGCCCGAGCCGGGGGCAGTCCGCTACGCCCGCGAACACCGGGCAGTTCCTCCATATCCTTCCCCAGTGCGCCACCCCGACGACCACATCTTCCAGCACACCCCCGACACCCTCAAGCAGTGGTGCGTTGATCACGGCATGCCCGCGTTCCGCGCCGCCCAGATCCTCGAGTGGGTCTATCAGAAAGGCGTCGTCGATCCCGATGAGATGACGAACCTCTCGAAGAAGGATCGCGACATCCTCAAGGCGGAGATGACCTTCCTGTCGGGCGCCGTGCTCGGTCACCAGTTGGCGACCGATGGGACGCAGAAGCTGCTGATCCAGTGGGAGGATGGGGATGAGGGAGCAGGGAGTGGGGAGCAGGGAGCGGGGGGGGAGGGGGAAAAGACAGGCGCCGGGATCTCGCTGCCGCTGTACCGACCGGGGCTGGTGCCCGACTCCAAGCGCCAGACCGAAACGGTGATGATTCCCACGCCCTCGCGCAAGACGGCGTGCGTGTCGAGTCAGGTCGGCTGCCCCGTCGGCTGCAAGTTCTGCGCGTCGGGCCTGTCCGGGCTCGACGGCTCGCTGACCGCCGGGCGCATCGTCGAGCAGGTCTGGCGACTCTCGCGCCTGCCCGATGTCGGGCGCATCACCAATGTCGTGTTCATGGGCATGGGCGAGCCGCTGGCGAACTTCGCCGCCGTCACGCACGCCGTGCGCACGATGGCGGCGCCCTGGGGGCTGGGCATCTCGGCGCGCAAGATCACCATCTCGACCGTCGGGCTCCACCAGGCGATCGAGAAACTCGCGCGAGAGTTCGACCTGCCCGTCACCCTCGCGCTCTCGCTCCACGCGCCCGACGACGCGCTCCGCCGCCAACTTATCCCCTGGGCGAACTTCACAAGCATCGAGCAGTTGCTCAACGCCTGCTCGGTGTGGTTCAAAAAGACCGGGCGCGAGATCACCCTCGAGTACACCTTGCTCCGCGGCGTGAACGACCAGCCCGAGCACGCGATGCAACTCGTCACCCTCGTCAAGCGCATGAAGAACGAGGCCGGGGGCCAGGCCAATGTGAACCTCATCCGCTACAACGAGGTCAAGGGCATGCCCTTCGAACGCCCCAACACCGCCGATGTGCACGAGTTCCAGGAGATCCTGCGCCAGCGCGGCGTGAATGTGCACATCCGCAAGTCACGCGGACGCGACATCGCGGCGGCGTGCGGGCAGTTGAGGCATGAGACGGAGAAGGCGCGGGCGTAAACGCGCCGATCAGTTCGGCCGCGCCCTCGCCTGCAACTGGAACATTGACCAGCGCACCCCCGCCCGCTCGTCCGCCTCGTCGAGGACGACCTGCGCCACGGAGTATCGCTCCCCGCAGCAGCGGCAGCGAAGCAGGGACGCCCCGCGATCGATGGCGCCGAGCGCGTACCGACATCGCAGGCAGCGCGGCGCGTCGAACCAGGCGCGGGCCGTGCGCCGGGCATGATGTCTCAGCAGGAGCGGGATCGTGAGAAACATCGCGATGCTCACCGCCCCCGCTGGCAGGATGACGATCGGCAGCCAATCGAGCGTTCGCTCCATGGCGGCGACATTCTCTTTCGACGGATCGGCGAGCGAGGGCGACAAAGCGCCGTAAAAAATGAACAGCGGGCCTTGCAGTATCGCGAGCGGGATCAGGTACACCGAGAGTGCGAGGGGACTGATCGTCGCGCGTCGGTAGATCGTGTCGCGTGGCTTCAACAGGACCGCGGCGGCGTAGGCGTCGTCGGTGACCGAGGTGCCGCACGCGGGGCAGACGCGCTCCGTCGCGTCGCAGGTCGACCAGGACGAAGGCCCGTCGTTGCGCAGGGTGCGCCCGCAGCGGGGGCACTCCACGCGCGCCGCGTAGAGCACGCGCTCCCGCTCGCGGACGCGTCGGACCCAGTGCACATTCCCCAGCGCCGCCGCGACCGGCACGCTCAGCACCAGCGCGAGCATCACGACGGTCATCACCGGGCCCGGTTGAAGCATGAACAGAAGCGTGAGCAGAAGAATGACCGTCGCGAGCATCACGAGCGCCAGCCCGAAGGATGCGCCCACGGAGCGCCAGGTCCAGGCCACAACAGCGGAGCGCGGCGCGAAGAGCGCGCTCATCGCGTCCGCTCGCTCCACGATGAGTCTCGCTTCTCTGATATCCATCGTCGATCCCTCCCGGGCTGACCACGACAGCCCCCTCGGCTCAGCGTCAGCATACCAACACGGAGCGGTGCGCCAAGGAGAATCAGCGCGCCGGGAAGAGGCGGGCGTCCGCCCGGGCCAGGTTCGAGTCCCGGATCGCCACGGCGGTCGACAGCATTGCGTCGCACGACGCGCACCGGAGGATCGGCGAATCGAGGGCGTCCGGCGGGAAGGGGGCGTCGCACTCGACGCAGAACGGGGCGTCGAGCCACCGCGCCGTCCTGGCATCGGGGAAGCGATGGGCGCGCGGCAGGGTATAGATCAGCCCGGCGCCGAAGGTCAGGAAGACCACGAGCATGCCCCACACAAAGATCTGGTTCGAGCCGGCGAGCCCGAGGCGTTCCAGGAAACGCCCCAGCGGCGCGAGCGCGAGCATGCCTCCGAAGAACACCGCAAGCGGCCACAGGCCCGTGACGATCCCCCGGAGCGATCGCTGGTGCTTCACGCGCAGCCGCGCACGCAGCGCGGGGAGCGTCGCCGCGGCGTAGACATCCTCCGAAACCGCGTTCGCGCACTCCGGGCAGACGCGGATCGCCGAGTCACGGGTCTGCCAGTGCGCCGGCCCGTCCTCGCGCAGGATGTAGCGGCAGCGCGGGCAGAGCATCTTGTCCGTGACGCCGCGCGTCTGCGCCGCACGCCGGGCACGCAGCCAGCGACGGGTGAACAACGCCCAGATGATCGCCGGGACCATCGCCGCCCACATCGAGGCCGAGACGGAAAGGCCCCAGTGACGCAGGACGCCGGCGAGCGCTTGATAGGCAACGCAGAACACCACGATGTACACCAGGAAGATGGCGTAGCGACGGGGCGTCATCACCGTCGAGTCGAGCGCGGAGCGGATCGAATCCGCGCGAGTCGCGATGCTGCGTGCGTGCTGTAGGTCCAAGGTCGGATCCCTCCCGGTGATCGGATCTGGTCTTACCGCGAATGGCTGTCACCAGACTGCGATGGCGGGCGCGGCTGGGTTGAGTGGCCCCGCGGCCAAGGGACAGGCGTTGACGGACCCACTACGGCCCGCGCCGCCAGTGATTCAAATGTCCCGACGGCGGTCGACATCCGCGTGTCGCACGATTCGCAGCGGAGGATCGGCGAGTCGAGCGATCCCTCCGGGAAAGGCGTGTCACACGCCGGGCAGAAGGGAGCATCCAGCCATCGCGCGGCGGCGAGGTTGACGCTTCGTTTGAAACGCAGCGTTGTCAGCAGGGCGATCGACATCACGACCGCCGTGATGGGAAGCACGAGTAGGAAGAGGAGAGCGTCCGGGCTTTCGTGCCCACGGCGTTCAAGCCAGTCCGACGCCGGCCGAAATGCGATCCAGAAGCCGAAATAGAGCGCCGGCAGTATCATGGACACGATGATCCACCCCGGCCTCCGGCCCGCCCTTCGCCAAAGTTCGCCTGGGAGCGTTGGCAGCGCGGCGGCCGCGTATAGCTCGTCCGTGATCGTCTCTTTGCACGACTGACAGACGCGCGCCGTGTCATCGCATGCCTGCCAGTGCGCGGGCCCGTCCTCGCGAAGCACGGCGCGGCAGTGAGGACAGAGCATCGTCTCACGCGCCTCGTGGAGGCGCCTGCGGTTGCGGCGGTTGAACACCGTGAACACAACGACCGCCGCGAGCACCACGAACATCCCGGGATACATCTCCAGGCTCTGTGTTGAAACGCCGCGGTCGAGAAACCACGGGCGGAGAGCCGCAGAGATCGTGAACACTGTGAGAGCGATCAGGATACCGACAAGAGTCGTCAATCGCAGTGCCCCGGAACCGTCGAGGCTCGGTCGCACCTTTTCGGCGCGGGTCGCGATGTCTCGTGCGTGTGCGTGGTCCATACCGCGGTTCGAAGTCGACGGCTGCTAGAACGGGGCGAAGCCCAATATACAGCGGGCAGGCCGCCGTGCCCAGAGATTTCACCCCCTCCCGAACCGCTTCTCCAGTTCCCGGATCGGCACGCGGATCGTCGTCGGGCGCCCGTGGGGGCAGTTGCTCGAGCGCTCCACGCGCTCGCGCAGGGAGAGCATCTCGGTCAGTTCGGTCTCGCTGAGTTTGTCGCCCGCCTTGATCGCGGCCTTGCACGCCATCATGTCGAGCACCTCGTGCAGGGCCTCTTCCTTGCCCGCCGCCAGCCCTCGCGCGTCGGCCTTGTCGAAGAGGTCGAGCAGGAACTCCCCCGCCTCGACGCCGCGCTCGAAGAGGAAGGAGGGGAACGCCTGGATCGCGACCGACGCGTGCCCGATGGCGTTGGCTTCGACGCCGAGTTTCGTGAGCACGCCCTGCAGGTCGTCGAGTTTGCCCATCTGGTGCGCGCCGACCTCGACGACCACCGGCGTCAGCAGGCGCTGCGATTCGAGCGAGCCCTTCTCGGTCACGCGCGCGAGGAGTTTCTCGAACATCGCGCGCTCGTGCAGCGCGTGCTGATCGATGATGATCAGCCCGTCCTCGTCCTGCGTCACGAGGTACGAGTTGTGCACCTGCAGGATGCGGTCGACCGGGCGCGGCGCCGGCATCTGTTCACGCTGCGCGAACGGCTTCGTCTCTGCGCCGGCAGCAACCGGCGCAGCATCGTCAGCGATCGAGGAGTCCAGCGACTGCTCCCCTCCCGCTCCGGGGGCCGGGAGGGGGGAGGGGGAGGGCTCTTCGCTTTCCTCTCCAACCCGCTTCTTCCACTCCCACACCGGCGTCAAATCCTTCGCGCGCAGCGCGTCGCGGCACGCGCGGTACACCGTCTGGTGCACCAGCGACGAATCGCGGAAGCGCACTTCGCTCTTGGTGGGGTGGACATTCACATCGACGCCCGCCGGGCTCATCTCCAGCAGCAGCACCGCGGTCGGGTACTTGCCGGGCTCGACGAGCCCCCGGTACGCCTCGGCGAGCGCGTGCTGGATGGTTCGGTCGCGGATCGGGCGCCCGTTGACGAACACATGCTGGGCGCGCGCGGTCGAGCGCGCGATCGAGGGCAGCCCGATGAGGCCCCACAGCGCGACGCCGCGCGCGTCGTCGAAGGTGTCGGCGCTGATCTCGAGGAGTTGCGAATCATGCTCGCGTCCCAGCACCTCGAGCACGCGCTCGCGCGGCGACTGGTTGGGCGGGTACTCGAACACCGTCCTGGGCTCGGCGGTCTCGCTCAGGATGCGCAGGGTGAAGCCGACCTGCGCGTGCGCGAGTGCCGCGTCGCGCACGACCTCGGCGCAGCGTGTCTGCTCGGTCGCGACGGTGCGCAGGAACTTGCGCCGCGCCGGGGTGTTGAAGAACAGCGTGCGCACGCTCACGCTCGTGCCGAAGGGCGCCGAGCAGGGCGTGGGTTCGCCGATCTGATCGCCCGACGCGTCGATCGACCAGCCACCGACGCTGCCGGCGGGCCGGCTCCTGATCGTCATGCGCGAGACCGAGCAGATAGAGGCGATGGCCTCTCCCCGGAAGCCCATGGTGGCGATGGCGTCGAGGTCGTGGATGTCGCGGACCTTGCTGGTGGCGTGGGGCGCGAGCATGAGCCGGGCCTGCTCGGCGGGCACGCCGCAGCCGTCGTCGACGACGCGGACGAGTTCGACGCCTCCCTGCTCGAGTTCGACGACGATGCGCGTCGCGCCGGCGTCGAGGGCGTTTTCGAGGAGTTCCTTCACCACCGACGAGGGGCGCTCGACGACCTCGCCCGCGGCGATCTGGTTGACCACCAGCGCCGGGAGCGCGCGGATCTCTCTGGTCGGGGGCTCGGCATGAACCGGGGGCGGCGGGGGCATCGGCCAGAGTCTACGGCGCCCGGCGGGCGACCCGAAAGAGCGCCGATTCCCTACACTCTCACGCCATGGCGGACACGATTTTCGGCAAGATCCTGCGCGGCGAGGTCCCCTGTCACAAGGTCTACGAGGACGACCATGTCTTCGCGTTCCTCGACATCGGCCCGCTGAGCGAGGGGCACACGCTGGTGATCCCCAAAGAGCCCGCCGCCACGATGGACGCGCTGAGCGACGACTCGGCCGCGGCCCTGGGTCGGGCGCTGCCCCGCCTCTGCCGCGCCGTGATGAGGGCGACGGGGGCGAAGGAATACAACCTCTTGCAGAACAACGGCGAGATGGCGCACCAGGCGGTGTTCCATGTGCACTTCCACATCATCCCCAAGTACGACGGGAGCAAGCGCGCCGCCAAGGGGGAGGGGCTGGCGCTGCACTGGCAGGCCGGGACGCTCCACAAGGACGACGCGGCGGCGCTGGCGAGGGCGATTTCGCAGGCGGTGTGAGGCGACGAGTCAGTCGCACGACGCCCCGAAGTTCGCCAGCACCATGTTCAGGTCCGCGAAGTTCACGACGCCGTCGTCGTTCACGTCGCCGGGGAGGCCCGGGCCGCTCTGGCCGAAGGCGCTGAGCACGGTGTTCAGGTCGGCGAAGTTCACGGCGCAATCCCCGTTGGCGTCGCCGGCCGGGAGGGTGACGAACGATCTGGGACCGTTGCCCGCGCTCGTCTCTCCGAGGTCGTTCCCCGCGAAGACGCTCCAGAACAGCCGCTCTCCCGGGGGCAGCCCCGCGGTCATCACCGAGGCGTGAAGTTCGGTCGCGTGGAGTGGCAGCGACACGACGATATCGGTGAATCCGGCGTCGCGCGCGATCCTCAGCACGGCGGTTTCGGCCTCGAAGGGCTGCGTCCATGTGAAGGTCTGGGCGCCCCTGGGGGCGAGGGCCCCGTCGGGCGGCGAGACGAGCGCGAAGCCGGAGGGCAAGGCGGGGGCCACCGGCGTTTCGAACATCCAGACGATCGCGGGGCCGAAACCGGGCAAGCCGCTGACAGCGAGACCGCTCTCGCCGGCGGCGAGATGCGCGAGAAGGGTGCTCGGGTTCTGCGCCGTGATGTCGAGCCGCTCGGCCTGCATCCATCGATCGGCGCCGCGTCTGTAGCGCAGCACGCTGGCGGACACCCCGGGCTGCATCGATTCATGCTTGATGAACATCGAATCGTCGTGGATCGCGATCGCGTGCCCGAACTGGTTTCCGAACTGCTGAGGGTTGGGCAGAGGGTCGAGGGGCCTGATGAATTGTGGCTGCGACCATTCGCCGTTGATCCGGCGGAGCGCGAGCACCGACCCGAATCCGCGCAACTCCGGGGCGCCGACCGTCGTGAAGTTCTGGTCCGGCGACGACACCACCATGTCATCTCCGGCGATCGCCAGGAGCGCCGGCGCATCCAGCGCGGTCACCTGGCCCGCGGGGGAGGTGATCTGGCCCACTTCGGTCCAGACGCCGTCGACCCGCTCGTAGACATGGATCGCTCCAGCGATCGGGTGCGGAACATTCTGCGCGATGCGGCTGCCGACGAGGACGCGGTCCCCATCGATCGCCACGGGCCACCCGAACCGCGAGTCGGGCTGCGTCGCCAGAGGATGCGAGATGGTTTCCTTGAGGGTAAAGGAGTTCCCGTCTCGTTCGTAAATGCACAAGCGCCCCCGCGAGCCGAAGAACGCAGGATCCCCGATCGCGATGAGCGAGAGATCGTCCGACACCGCCGCGGCGCGCCCGAAGTCCAGGGTGGCAACCGGCGGCAGCGGGAGCACCGAGAGGAAAGTCAATGAGTCGCCATCGCGCTCGAAGATCTGCAGGCGGTTCGACTGTCCGAACTGGCTCCGCGCCAGCAGTCCCCCCGGCGACACCACGAAGGAACTCGCGAAGGTTGTTGTCTGCGCCGGAGGGTGCACCTCGCCGATGCGGACCCAGTCATTCTCGACTCTGCGAAAGAGCGCTATCCAGCTCGACGGCGATGCGCTGGGCCGCGTCGCCCTCGCGAGAAGCAGGCCGTCGCTGATGACCATGCCGATCCCGATGCCTTCTTCGCCGAGCGCGGGGTCCGCGGTGATCACCCGCGGCGTCTGGTCGCCGAGCGGGGGCGCGAACGACCGGCGCTCGGACGGTGGCTCAAGCCACGACGCGATGGCGAACCCCGAGGTGAACAAGATTGTGCCGCCGAGCAATGCTGACAGGAATAAGCGCTGCATGCGGGATTCCTCGGGGGGAAAGAGTCTATGGGACGGGATCGGGCGAGCCGTGCTCAGTGACCTTCGCTCAGTCGCACGACGCCCCGAAGTTCGCCAGCACCATGTTCAGGTCGGCGAAGTTCACGACGCCGTCGTCGTTCACGTCGCCGGGGAGGCCCGGGCCGCTCTGGCCGAACGCGCTGAGCACCGCGTTGAGGTCGGCGAAGTTGACCACGGCGTCGCCGTTCGTGTCGCCGGGGCAGTCGACGATTCGCCGGATCTGGATGCCGTTGAGCGAGGAGAGGACCGACGAGCCGGGGACGCCCGAGTGCATGCCCATGCGTCCGTCGGTGACGGTGACGAGGAAGCGGGCGAAGGTGACGCCCTCTTCGTGCGCGCCGGGCCAGGCGCCGCCGATGAAGGTAGGGCCGGGGGTGGCGAAGTCGACGCTGACGCGGTTGATGGACGAGGGCTGCGCCGGGGTGATGGCGTAGAGGGTGACCTCGTAGTCGCCGTTGAGCATGTCCTGGAAGAAGATGCACGCGTCGAGCGGGTTGTTCTGGCTGGTGAGGGCGTCGTTGAGGAGGTTGGCGTCGTCGGCGCTCGCGCCGGCGTTGGGCGCGGAAATAAGGCCCGTGCCCCCGATGTTGTAGATCTTGGCGGCGACGGCGTTCCCCTGCAGGTCGACCAGGGGTTGGCGCTCGCCGAAGGGCATCACCTGGAAGGTGTTCCACACCCCCGGCAGCCCGGCGGCGGCGTACGACGACGAGGGCGACGACGCGGGATCGCCGAACTCGATGTTGAACGACTGCGCGTGCGCCGACGCGGAGCAGGCGGCGAGGAGGAGCGTGAACGAAGCGATCGCGTGGCGCATGACGGGTTCCTTGGCCCCCGGGGACGGAGCCACTGTCCCGGAATCGGGGCGCCGGGTCAAGAACTTTCTGAGGGCAAAGCCCCCGGATGCCCCGGAAGAGCCCCCGAACGCCTCTCGGCGGTGGGTGTCACGCCAGCGTGCGCAGTTCGACGACGAAGTAGACGATCGCGCCGACGGCCGCGAGCGCGCCGAGGACGCCGAGCGCGCCCCACGCGAACCAGTACCGGGGCGTGACGGGGGGCAGGGGGCGGAGCGTGGCGCGGTCGCGCCGGTCGGGCTCGGCGGCGAGGGCGTGGGTCTCCAGGGGCGTGCGCAGCGCGACCCACGAGCCGACGGCGAGGGCAGCGCACATGACGAAAATGAGCGTGAATTGTGTGATCGCGAGCGCAGGAAGCAGCCACGGGTAGCGATCACTCAGATGATGTGAGAGAGGGAGAGTTACGACGCAGACAATCACGAAGGGGACGAATGCCGAGAGCAGCGCACCGGAGAACCGCATGAGCGGTTGACGAGAATGCCGCAGGCGGAGAGTCGGGACGGCGAAGCGCGACATCAGTAATCGCGCCCCTGCGCCCCCGCGGCGGTGTCGTGGAGGCGCCGGGGTCGCTCTTCGGGGAGGTGCGCGTTGGGGTGGGGGTCGCTCGCGTTCTGGGGGTTGAGGGACTCGGCGTGCCCGTCGGCGAAGACCATGGGGGTCTTGTGGGTCGGCATGCCGTCGACCAGTGGCGGGCGTTTGCGCAGGTACGAGGTATGCCAGTCGTACATGCCGACCTTCGTCGCGGGGAACGCGACCTCGGAGCGCCGGACCTCGGTGGCGAACTCGGCGAGGCGCTCGGGCGGCATCGACTGTGCCGCGGGCGTCCAGACCGTGCCCTTGACCGTGAAGGCGGGCATGAAGAAGTAACTCGCGATGAAGCCGGAGTTCTCTGGGTCTGTGCGCCCGGGGCTCGTGAACACGGGGCGGAACTCGTGGAACGGCGCGATGTCGCGTACGACGGCGTACCAGTGCGCCGTCGTGAGGTACGACGCGCCGACCTCGGTGGACGACCCGATGCCACCCATGCCCGGCGGGCCGTAGGGAGTGTTGGGCCTGCAGCGCGGGTAGGCGTTCTGGTTGGCGTCGGCGTATTGCTCGACCACAGACCAGCACTGGCGCGCGTTGTTGAGACTCACCGCTTCGAGCGCGAGGGAGCGCGCACCGACGAGCGCGGGCGTCAGCAGGGCGATGAGCAGCCCGATCACGCCGATCGCGACGAGCACCTCGATGAGCGTGAGCGCGCGGCGCATGGCGGTTCCCTTAGTACACGGGTACGAAGGCGCGGCTGGGGCGCTCAAAGTCGTAGACCGCGATGCGCCACAGGCGCCACGGGTCGCCGGGGCGGTGGCGCGCCATCCAGAAGCCCAGCATGGTGTTGGACGCGGCGCCGGTCGTTTTGTTGATATGCATGACAGGCACAATGCTCTCGACGATCGCGTCCATGCGCTGGCCCTCTGCGGGGAGTCGGGGGAAGCGGTTCGAGGCCGCATAATGCCCAAAGCGCAGTTCGTCTTCCGGCGCTTCGAAGGGGCCCCGGCCGTTGAGGTAGCGCACTCTGATGCGTGGTTTGGCGGCGTCAATTGGTGAGCCAGCGAACCCGGACCCGTTGTGCGTCCAGATGATCATGAACTGTTCGGACGACGCGTTGCTCTCATCGTCGAGGATCGGGTGCAACGCGCCGGAGGCGCGGAGCCACGCGAGGTAGTCGTCTTTCGAGCCGGAGAGAAGGGGGCGCAGGGCGGCGGCGGTCTCGCGCGCGATCGCGGCGCGATCGGAACTTGTCAGTGTGTTCGAATTGCTCGGTATGGACGCGCTTTGCAGCGTCGATGCGAGGGCATCAAGTGCTGGAAGTAGTTGAATAGCCGAAGTCAGTGTGGCGTACTCCGGCGCTTCGAGTTCCGTATCGACGGCATGATATTCGATGGGTGTCGGCGTTGGTTTGTTCCACCACCTCACGATCGATGGGCCTGCAACGACCCAGGCAGCAGCAGCGACACCTAGCATTGCAAAGAAGGTTGCAGCAATGGTGCGAGAGCGCGCTTTCACATGGAGCTCCAAATCACATCGAGATCAGGGAAGTTCGCCTGGATCAGGATCGAACCCCCCCGGCCCTTGGCTGTCTGGCACATAGCAGTGGCAGCCACAACTCAAGACGATTCCACCCGAACTGATGAAGCACGGACCGACAACCTTACCGTCCGGGCATGCGGGACCAGTGCACTCGATGATCATTGACCCGTGATCAGGGACATTCACCGTGCAAACGGCTTGGCCGTTCGGTTGATTTCCTCAGGCAGGCGAGCATGCCCAGACAGACCCTGCAAGCGCGAAGCCGAGGACGCCGATGGAGGCGAGAATCGTTGCTTTCATCTGAGTTCTCCCGAAGATTGCCCTCATGCCACGACCCGGTGTCGCCGCATTCATGCATAATCTAGAGAGAGAGAGATAGACGCAAGACCAAAATCGCTCGTGGCGCGAAAGTTGTGCAAGTTAGTGCCCGCGTGTCACAAATCTGTGCTTTTCCGGCCCCGAGTGTCTCAAAAATGAGACATCACACCACGCTCGCCAGTTTGTTCACCGCGTTGAACGCCGCCACCTTGTAGCACTCGGCGAGGGTTGGGTAATTAAACACGGCGTCGACGAAGTAATCGACCGTCGCGTTGAAGGCCATCGCGGCCTGTCCGATGTGGATCAGCTCCGTCGCGCCCATGCCGATGGTGTGCACGCCCAGCACGGTGCGGCTCTCCTGGTGGACGAGCATCTTCAGCATGCCGGTCTCGTCGCCCATCATCTGCGCGCGCGCGATCTCGCGGTAGTGCGCGATGCCGGCCTCGTAGGGGATGCCCTCTTCGGTGAGTTGCTGCTCGGTCCAGCCGACCATCGAGACCTCGGGGATCGCGTAGATGCCGTAGGGGAACAGCCGGGGCGTGGACTTCACGCGCTTGCCGAACATCATCGAGGCGCACAGGCGTCCCTGCTCCATCGAGGTGCTGGCGAGGGCGGGGAAGCCGATGACATCGCCCACGGCGTAGATGTTCTCGACGCTGGTCTGGTAGCGGTCGTTGACCTCGATGCGCCCCCGGCTGTCGGCGCTGAGCCCGGCGGCGACGAGGTTGAGCTTGTCGGTGTTGCCCTGGCGACCGACGGCGTAGAGCACGCAGTCGGCGTGGAGGGTCTTGCCGGATTCGAGGGTGATCTCGGCGAGTTTGTCGATGTTGACGCGCGTGCCCTCTGGCGGGTCCATGACGCGGATCTTGACGACCTTCTCGCCCAGGCGCAGGGTCATGCCCCCCTGGCGCAGGGTGTACTGGAGCGCCTCGCCTATCTCGTCGTCGAGGAACTCGAGGACGCGGTCGCGCCCTTCGATGAGGGTGGTGCGCACGCCGAGGCGCGACATCATGGAGGCGTATTCGGTGCCGATGACGCCGCCTCCGACGACGATGAGGGAGCGCGGGACCGAGGGCAGTTTGAGGAGCGTGTCGGAGTCGACGATGTTGCGATCGTCGAAGGGGATGTGGTCGGGGCGGGCGGGGCGTGTGCCGGTGGCGATGATGATCTTGTCGGCGGTGACCATCTCGGTGCGCCCGTCGTCGTTGG
This sequence comes from Phycisphaeraceae bacterium, assembly GCA_019636675.1. Classification (NCBI taxonomy): domain Bacteria; kingdom Pseudomonadati; phylum Planctomycetota; class Phycisphaerae; order Phycisphaerales; family Phycisphaeraceae; species Phycisphaeraceae bacterium. Next base: position 53,871 of record JAHBXC010000005.1, on the reverse strand, counting down.
TGACGCCCAGGGTGTTGGCGGATTCGAAGGAGCCGCGCCCGTTGAGGACGGTGATCTCGTTGGCGATGAGGTGTCGCGAGAGGACATCGACCTCGGCGGCGATCACTTTGGCGCAGAAGGCGGTGAGGTGGTCGAAGCGCGACGCGCGCCCGTTGCGATCGGGGTCGGCCGAGGCGCGGAAGGGGTCTCGATAGACGGGGAGGCGTTCGACGCTGGTGTAGGAGAGGATGGCTTCGCGCAGGGACTTGGAGGGGATGGTGCCGGTGTTGATGGCCGCGCCGCCCACGACGCGCTGCTTCTCGACGAGGCAGACGGATTTGCCGAGTTTGGCGGCCTGGATGGCCGCTTTGGAGCCGGCGGGTCCGGCGCCGAGGACGGCGAGGTCGAAGTGGCGCATGGCGTGGTGCTCTGGGGCGTGTGTGGAAAGTGTCGGAGCAGGATACATCGGCGGAACGGGTGGCTGCGCGCGGCGAGTGTGAGAATCCGGTGCGTCTGCGGGCGTCGTCGCGCAAAAAAGAACGCCCCGATCGCGAGGATCGGGGCGTGTGCGGGCTTGGGGAGGTCCGTCGGCGCGTTATCGCGATCAGTTCGCGAGGGCGACGGCGAGGTAGGCGTTGACGGTCTCGCTGTCGGGGGCCTTGATCGTGACGCGGTTGGGTCCGGCGGCGGGTCGGACGACGTGCTTGGCGAGCTCGCCGTGCTTCTGGAAGTCGGCGTACTCCTTGGCGCCCTGCCTGAAGACCCAGAGGCGCCCGTCTTCCATGAAGGTGATGAAGCCGGGCTGCCAGAGCATGTATTCGTCGATGACGCTCGCGTCGGGCGCCTTGACGGTCATGCGGTTGGGGCCGGCGCCGGGACGGACGACGTGCTTGGCGAGCTCGCCGTGCTTGCGGAAGTCGGCGAGTTCCTTGGAGCCGTCCTTGAAGATCCAGAGTCGACCGTCCTCGAGCAGCGTGACGAAGCCGGGCTTGGAGTACATCCAGGAGTCGAGGGTCTCTGCGTCGGGCGCGCGGAGCGTCGAGCGCATGGGTCCGGCGGCGGGGCGGACGACATGCCTCGCGAGTTCGCCGTTCTTCTGGAACTCGGCGAACTCCTTGGAGCCGTCGCGGAAGATCCAGGTGCGTCCGTTCTCGGTGATCGCGATGTAGCCGGGCTTGGAGCAGAGGTAGGCGAGGACGGTGTCGCGGTCGGGGGCCTTGAGGGTCATGCGTCCGGGGCCCTGGCCGGGGTAGACGACGTGCTTGGCGAGCTCGCCGTTCTTCTGGAACTCAGCGAACTCCTTGGAGCCGTCCTTGAAGATCCAGAGTCGGCCGTCCTCGAGGAGGGTGAGGAAGCCGGGCTTGGCGAACTCGGGGGCGAGCGGGTGCTTGAGGGACGCGCCGGTCGCGCTGGGGGTTTTCGCGGCCTGCGTCGAGGACGACGAGGCGAGGACGGCGGACCCGCCGGTGGAGGATTGCTGGGTGGAGGACTGGCAGCCGATGGAGACGGCTGCGGCGAGAACGATGGCGCTGATGGAAGACACGGTGGTGCTCCTCATGGGGTGGGCTCTCTTCAAGATTGGTCTGGCGTGAGCGTGTCTTTATGAGAACGCGCGGGTCGCGTCCGCCGGGTAGAGGGGCGGGGCGATCGCGCGGGTGTGACGGTCAGCCGAAGCGTCCGGTGACGTAGTCGTTGGTGTCGCGGAGGCGCGGGCGCATGAAGATCTCTTCGGTCGGTCCGTACTCGACGATGCGCCCGAGGTACATGAAGGAGGTGAAGTCGCTGACGCGCGCCGCCTGCTGCATGTTGTGGGTGACGATGATGACGGAGTAGCGACCCTTGAGGTCGTTGATGAGTTCCTCGATGCGCAGCGTGGCGATGGGGTCGAGCGCCGAGCAGGGCTCGTCGAGGAGGAGGACCTCCGGGCGGGCGGCGATGGCGCGCGCGATGCAGAGTCGCTGCTGCTGGCCGCCCGAGAGGGCGAGGGCGCTGTCCTTGAGGCGGTCCTTCACTTCGTCCCAGAGGGCGGCGCCGCGGAGGGATTCCTCGCAGACCTGCTCGAGGACGCGCTTGTCGCGCACGCCGTCGATGCGCAGCGCGTAGACGACGTTCTCGAAGATGGACACGGGGAAGGGGTTGGGCCTCTGGAACACCATGCCCATGCGCTTGCGCAGTTCGATGACATCGATGTTGCGCCCGTAGACGGGGTCGCCGTTGATGGTCATGTCGCCCTCGGTGCGGACCGAGTCGATGAGGTCGTTGAGGCGGTTGATGGAGCGGAGGAGGGTGGACTTGCCGCAGCCGGAGGGGCCGATCAGAGCGGTGACCTGCCCCCGGGGGAACTTCATGGAGATGTTGTGGAGCGCCTGGGACGCGCCGTACCAGAGGTTGAAGCGCTGGACCTCGAGGACGGGGTCGCACTCGAGCGCCGGCGCGTGGACGACGGGGTCGGGCTTCTCGCCTCGGAGGATGGAGCGGAGGACGGAGTCTTGTTCGGTTCGTTCGTAGTCCATGCGTTCCTGAACGATACCGTCGGCGATGGCCGTCGTGACGCCGCGCATCTGGGGCGCTGGTTTGTCGACCTGTGGGCTGTGCACGGTGGGCATTCCTTCCGGGTCTCCGGACGAACGTCGGCTCGGGGTGGCGGCTCAGAACGCGGCGGACTTGAACTTGCGGCGGAGTCGGCCTCGCAGCGCGATGGCGGTGAGGTTGAGCGTCGCGATGAGGAAGATGAGCAGGAGTGTGGTGGTGAAGACCATGGGCTTGGCGGCCTCGGAGTTCTGGCTCTGGAAGCCGAGGTCGAAGATGTGGAAGCCCAGGTGCATGAACGAGCGCTCGGGGTGGATGAAGGGGAACTCGGAGTCGATGGGGAGTTCGGGGGCGAGTTTGACGGCGCCCACGAGCATGAGGGGGGCGACCTCGCCGGCGCCGCGCGCCATGGCGAGGATCGTGCCGGTCATGATGCCGGGCATGGCTCGGGGGAGGACGATGCGCTTGATCGTCTGCCACTTGCTGGCGCCGCAGGCGTAGGAGCCGTCGCGCATCGAGGACGGGACGGCGGCGAGGGCCTCTTCGGTGGCGACGATGACGACCGGGAGGGTGAGCAGCGCGAGCGTCAGCGAGGCCCAGAGGATGCCGCCGGTGCCGAAGGTGGGGCTGGGGAGCTTGGACTGGAAGAAGATCTGGTCGATGGTCCCGCCCATCAGGTAGCAGAAGAAGCCCAGGCCGAAGACGCCAAAGACGATGGAGGGCACGCCGGCGAGGTTGTTGACGGCGATGCGCACGGCGGAGACGACGACGCCGCCCTTGGCGTATTCGCGGAGGTACAGGGCGGCGAGCACGCCGAAGGGGACGACGGCGACCGACATGATGATGGTCATCGTGACGGTGCCGAAGATGGCGGGCCATACGCCGCCCTCGCTGTTGGCTTCGCGCGGGTCGTCGAGGAGGAACTCTCTCCATCGCGAGAGGTAGACGCCGACCTTGTCGGCGAACGAGAGCCGGTTGGGCGTGAAGGCGCGGACGATCTCGGAGAGGCGGAGCGTGACCTCCTGCCCGTCGGCGGTGCGCATGAGCAGCGCGTAGCGGTTGTTCTCGGCGTTGAGCGCGTTGATGCGCTGGCGGTAGACGCCGAAGCGTTCGGTCGCGTCGGCCTCGATGCGCTGCAGGCGCTCGAGGCGTTCGCGGTACTGCGCCGAGTCGCGTCCGGAGCGGATCTCGACGTCGCGCAGGCGGAGGCGCTCGCGCTCCTGGGCGCGGTTGATGCGCCCGATCTGGCGCTTCTCGATGTTCACGCGCTCGGCGAAGCGGGCGCGCACCTCGGGGTGGTTCTGACGGAAAAGCGACCAGATCTCGGTGGGGTCGGTCGCGGCCTGCTCGCCGTCGAGGATGAACGCGACGGGCGTGCCGAAGAAGCGCCCCCACGACTGGCGCTCGAAGAGGATCGCCCACTCGGGGCGGTCTTCTTCGGCGACCTGGTAGTCGCTGACCCAGGTGAAGTGCGACCCGGAGACGTCGAAATTGGCGGTGCGGAAGAGCCGTCGATAGGCGCGCCCGTCGTGGTCCTCGAAGGATTGCGCGATCGCTTCTCTGCCGGCGTCGCCGAAGGCGTCGATCTCGTCCTGGCGGGGGGTGTACCACCCGTCGCGCGTGACCTCGCCCATGAAGACGCGCCCGTCGTGGAGCTGCACGCGCGTCACGGCCCTTGGCCAGAAGGTCGAGGCGCCCTGGTAGAGGACGAGCCCGAGGAGGCCGAGGATCATCACGATGCAGACCGAGAGCGCGCCGCCGGTGACCCAGAGCATGGGGCGCCCCTGGGCGAGCATGGAGTTCACCGACGCCGACGAGCGGCGCAGCTCCATCGCGCGTGCGTGCGCGTCGGAGGGGGTCCCGGCGGGCTGTCCCTGTGGCTGGACGCTCATAGCTGGAAGGCCCTCTTGCGGAACCGCTGGCGGATGAGTTCAGCGAAGGTGTTGACGATGAAGGTCATCACGAACAGGGCGAGCGCCGCGAGGAAGAGCATGCGGTAGTGCGTGCTGCCTCGCACCGCTTCGGGCAGCTCGACGGCGATGTTGGCCGAGAGCGTGCGGAAGCCGTTGAAGATGTTCCAGTCCATGACCGGGGTGTTGCCGGCGGCCATGAGCACGATCATGGTCTCGCCCACGGCGCGCCCGAAGCCGATCATGAGGGCCGAGAACAGGCCCGACATCGCGACCGGGATGACCACGCGCGTCGCGGTCTGCCAGGGCGTCGCGCCTGCGCCCAGCGACGCGGAGCGCAGGTGCTCGGGCACGCTCGACAGCGCGTCCTCGGCGAGCGTGTAGATGATCGGGATGATCGCGAAGCCCATCACGAAGCCGACCACCAGCGCGTTGCGCTGGACATAGGTGTCGACGAACGAGCCGCGCGGGTCGAGGTCGACGGCGGCGAGGCCCTGCGAGATCGCGATCGCGATGGCGAGCGTCGCGACGACGGCGCCGACGAACACCCCCAGGGACGCGACCGCGAGACGCCGGCGCGACCAGCCGCCGCCCTTGGCGCGGAGCAGCGGGCGCACGAAGCGGGCGGATCCGAACGCGACCGTCACGCCGCAGAGCGGGATGAGCAGCAGCAGCCAGCCCCCGGCGCCGTTGCCGACCTGCCCGTCGAGCCAGAGCTTGATGTCGCCCGAGAAGAAGAGCGACTCGAAGAGCGGGCCCACACCCATCGCGAGCGCGACGGAGAGCGGCAGGCACAGCAGCATCAGCGGGAGGCGCGCGCGGTCGGCGCTCCGCATCATCCGCTCGGGGAGCAGCTGCACGAGGTGCGCGCCGGCGAGCAGCGTGATCGGGAGCGTGAGGAAGAGCGCGAGTACCTGCGGGACGACGTTCTCGACGAAGGGCGCGAAGACGAGCGCCGCGAGGAACCCGAGCACCACGCTGGGCAGACTCGCCATCATTTCGATGAGCGGCTTGATGCGCAGGCGCGTGCGCGGGTTGAGGAACTCGCTGGTGTAGATCGCCGCGAGCAGCGCGAGGGGCGCGCCGAACAGCAGCGAGTACACGGTGGCCTTGATCGTGCCGAAGATGAGGGGAACGAGCCCGTACTTGGGCTCGAAGTCGTCGGTGCCCGACGAGGACTGCCACACGTGGCGGGGCCCCTCGTAGCCCTCGTACCAGACGCGCCCGAAGATCGATGCAGGGGTGATCGAGGCGTGGGCGGCGTCGATGTTCCAGCGGAGCATCGAGGCGTCCGCGATGCCGAAGATCGAGCCCTCTTTGGGCGCCATCGCGAGGAGCTTGACCGGCGCGTTGCCGGGGCTGGAGGCGCGCGCCAGCTCGCGCGTGGCGGTCACCTGGAAGAGCGCGATCGTGCCGTCCTCGAAGCCGGCGACGACCTTGCGCGTGCGGTGCGACACGCCCAGCGTGGTGACCGGCGAGCCGAGCCCCGGGAAGAAGTGCGCGCGGACCAGGTCGGAGCCGTCGGGGTTGGGCGAGGAGTCGGGCTTGACGCGGAACCAGACGCCGATGTTGCCTTTGGTGTCGCCCACGGCGATGGACGCCTTGCCCAGCAGGAAGGAGAGCGTGGCGAGACGCGCGCCCTCTTCGGGGATGACATCGACGACCTCGGTGAGCGAGGGCGCGGTCGCGTCGCGGATGTCGTAGCGGAGCAGCTGCCCGTCGGCCCAGACGATGAAGACGTTGTCGGCGACGCCGGTGAGCATGAGCGCCTTGGGCTCGCCGCGTCCCGAGACCTCGTCGGAGAGGGAGACCTGCCCGCCCAGGAGGGAGATGGTCGTCCTGCCGGTGAGCATGTTCCGCCGCTGGGAGATGACCTTGATGTGCAGCGCGCCGTCGGAGGTGAACGCCGAGAGGATGGGCCCGAGCGGGCGGACCGAGAGGTCGAGGAGTCGGACGGCGTGGCCCTCGCTCAGCGTGGCCGGCTCGCCCAGTTCGACGCGGAAGCGCTGGACGCGGAACTGCTCGTCGTTGACGCGCTGGTAGAGAGAGGGTCCGTCGGCGCCGACCTGGCCGCGCTCGAGCGAACGGAGGGCTTCCGGGGCGTCGTCGAGGTCGACGAAGGTGTACTGGAAACCGATGGAGCCGAGGCGCACGGTGCCGTCGGCGAAGCCGAAAGCGATCTGCGACGCCTGCTGGTGGTGCGCGAAGGCGGTGGGGACGACATCGCCGGTGGGGGAGACGCGCTCGAGCAGATCCCCGGTGTCGAGTCGCGAGATCTCGAAGCTGCCGTCGGGCAGGAGGAGCCAGGAGAGGTTCTCGTACTCGTCGATGCCCAGTCGGGCCATGCCGTTGGGTTCGAAGGACTCGACGCGTGTGAGGACTTCTGCCTCTCCGACCCTGGAGGGGAAGAAGAGGGGGACCGCGACCCAGACGAGGTAGACGCCCACGGTGAGGACGGCGGCGATGGTGCCGATGCCTCCGATGGCGATGACGGCGCGAGCGATCCGGTCGGAAAGCAGGACCCTGAGCGAGGTCTTGCGCGAACGATCGGGTTTCGCGTCACGCTGGGTGTCGGTCATGAAGGGGTGCTCGGGTTCACTCGCGACGGGTGCGGAGTCGAGAGAGAGTTCGTCGCGGAGGGAAAGCCCGCCGCACGGCGTCAGCCGTGGGCGGGCGAAGATTCGATGCCGGCTCGGGCGACGGATCGCCCGTGTTCGTCAGCGGATGCCGACGGAGCGGAGCTGCTCCTGCGCGACGACGTTGGTGACGGGGAAGTAGCCGTCACGGACGACGTCCTCCTGGCCCTGGCGAGAGAAGATGTACTTCACGAACTCGCGGCGGAGGGGGTCGAGCTGCGCGCCGGGGCGGTGGTTGATGTAGACATAGAGGAAGCGGGCGAGGGGATACTCGCCAGAGTAGGCGTTCTCCGGGGTCGCGGTGACGGGGGTCTGGCCGCTGTTTGCGGCGAGGGGGACGGCTCGGACGTCGGCGGTCATGTAGCCGATGCCGGAGTAGCCAATGGCGAACTTGTCGGTCGCGACGCCCTGGACGACGGACGACGAGCCGGGCTGCTCCTTGACCTCATCCTTGTAGTCGCCGCCGAAGAGGGCGACTTCCTTGAAGTACCCGTAGGTGCCGGAGGCGGCGTTACGCCCGTAGAGGGAGATGGGGCGGTTGGCCCACTCGCCGGTGAGACCCAGGTCGCCCCAGGTGCGGATGTCGTTGGGGTGCCCGCCGCGACGGGACTTGGAGAAGATGGCGTCGACCTGCTGGAGGGTGAGGCCCTTCTGGGCGATCGGGTTGTCCTTGTGGACATAGACCGCGAGCATGTCGATGCTGGAGGCGAGGCCGGTGGGCTTGTAGCCGTACTTCTTCTCGAAGTCGTCGATCTCCTTGCCCTTCATCTCGCGGCTCATGGGCCCGAACTGGGCGGTGCCCGCGATGAGTGCGGCGGGAGCGGTCGAGGAGCCCTTGCCCTCGATCTCGATGCTGACGTTGGGGTAGAAGCCCAGGAAGCCCTCGGCCCAGAGGGTCATCTCGTTGTTCATGGTGTCAGAGCCGACGCTCTTGAGCGACCCGGACACGCCCTGGACCGGGGTGTACTCGGGCAGCGCGGGGTCGACGCGGATCTGGGCCGCGACCGGGGCGGCGGAAAGGGCGGCGATGCCCACGACGGCAAGAAGGCTGAGGAACTTGTGCATTCGAGAATTCTCCACACGAAGCTGGTGACCATCCGAAAAGGTCGGTGGACGCAGGATCGGTGCAACCTTACCGCTGCCGTCTTCACAATTGCCCGAGAGGGCGGTTCAGGTTCCGTGAAGAATGCCCGCCCTCGGTGCGCGCCGGGGGCGCGCCCGATGGGAAAAACCCTCGTGCAGACGCTCGCCCCGGACGGGCGGCGTTCTAGACTCAGAATCACGCCCAGACCTCGGGCCGGGCATCGGATGTGTCATCCGCCCGCCGCTCGACAGGACCGACAACCCCGCCATGGGTTCCGCACCGAAGGCCGTCGGCCGCTCCCTGAACGGTTGGAACGCCGAGTATCTCGACGCGCAGTATGCCCTGTACCGCCAGGACCCGGACTCCGTCCCGGTCGACCTGCGCTGGTTCTTCGAGGGCTTCGAACTGGCGCGTGGGGAACTCGGATCCCTTGAACACGGCACCTTCGCAGGGGCTGGTCCCTCGCGCGCCCCGTCGTCTGCGCCGCAGGGCCAGGGCGCGAGCGGGCACAAGGTCGCCGCCGTCGCCGAGCTGATCCGTCAGTACCGGTCGCAGGGCCACATCGCCGCGGCGATCGATCCCTTCGGGCGCGAGCGCCCCATGCCGCCCCTGCTGTCGCCCTACGCCCACGGGCTGAGCGACGCCGACCTCGACACGCCCTTCGAGGCGATCGGGATGTCCTTCGACGCGCCCCGCCCCCTGCGCGAGATCGTCGCGACGCTGGACCAGACCTATTGCGGGCCCATCGGCGTCGAGTTCATGCACATCGAGGACGACGCGGAGCGCCAGTGGATCGCTGAGCGCCTCGAGCGCACCGCCAACCGGCCTTCGCTGAGCGCCGACGACCGGCGCGTGCTCCTGAACCAGCTGGTCGCGGCCGAGTCGTTCGAGAAGTTCCTGCACACGCGCTACCCGGGCGAGAAGCGGTTCTCTCTGGAAGGCAGCGAGTCGCTGATCCCCATCCTGCACGCGACGGTCGAAGAGTGTGCCGAACAGGGCGCCGAAGAGATCGTCATGGGCATGGCCCATCGCGGGCGTCTCAACGTGCTGCGCAACATCCTGGGGAAGACGAACGAGCAGATCTTCACCGAGTTCGAAGACACCTGGGAAGAGGACTTCGTCGAGGGCGGCGGCGATGTGAAGTACCACCGGGGCTACTCCGGCGAGTACCAGACCCGCGCCGGCAAACGCCTCTGGCTCGCGATGGCCAGCAACCCCAGCCACCTCGAGGCGGTCGGCCCCGTCGTGCTCGGGCGCACCCGCGGCAAGCAGCGCACCAAGGGCGACGCCGATCGCACGCGCGTCATCCCCGTGATCATCCACGGCGACGCGGCCATGATCGGCCAGGGAGTCGTCGCGGAATCGCTGAACTTCTCGCAGCTGCCCGGCTATTTCGTGGGCGGCTCGATCCACGTCGTCATCAACAACCTCATCGGGTTCACGACCTCTCCCGAGTACAGCCGCTCCTCGCGCTACTGCACCGATGTCGCCAAGATCATCCAGGCGCCGGTGTTCCACGTGAACGGCGAAGACCCGGAGGCGTGCCTGCACGTCGCGCGCCTCGCGGTCGAGTACCGCCAGCGCTTCCGCAAGGACATCTTCATCGACATGCTGTGCTACCGGCGCTGGGGCCACAACGAGAGCGACGAGCCCTCGTTCACCCAGCCGCTGCTGTACGACCTGATCAACAAGAAGCCCAGCGCGATGAAGACCTACGCCGAGCGCCTGCTCGCGGAGAAGGTCATCACCGAGGACGAGATGTCGAGCGTGCGCGCCGAGCTGGACGCGGCGTACGACAAGGCGCAGGTCGCGTCGCGCTCCAAGCCGTTCGATCCGACGATCGATCCCGGAAGCCGCAAGTGGCAGGGCTTTGGCAAGGCCTACAGCCACGCGCCGGTGCAGACGGGCGTCCCGCTGTCGGAGCTGCAGGAGGTGGCCCGCGCCATGGGTCGCGCGCCCGAGGGGTTCCACGTCCATCGCAAGCTGAAGCGACTGCTCGAGCAGCGCGCCGCCGCCGCCGACTCGCTCGACGCCGAGATTGACTACGCGACCGCTGAGTCGCTGGCGTACGGGTCGCTGCTGGTCGAGGGCACGCCGGTGCGTCTGTCGGGCCAGGACAGCCGTCGCGGGACCTTCAGCCAGCGCCACGCGCTGCTGCGCGACGTCGAGACGGGCGCCGAGTACATGCCGCTGAACTTCATCCGCGAGGTGGGCGACCCCCAGACCGACCGCGTGGTGGGCGAGCCGGGCGCCGACGGGAAGCCCCGCCAGGCGCGCCTGTGCGTGTACGACTCGCCGCTGTCTGAAGAGGCGTGCATGGGGTTCGAGTACGGGTACTCGCTGACCGACCCGCACCAGCTGGTGCTGTGGGAGGCGCAGTTCGGCGACTTCGTGAACGGCGCGCAGATCCAGATCGATCAGTTCATCGCGTCGGCCGAGATCAAGTGGCAGCGCTGGAGCGGGCTCGTGCTGCTCCTGCCCCACGGCTACGAGGGCCAGGGCCCCGAGCACTCCTCGGCGCGTCTGGAGCGTTTCCTGCAGCTCTGCGGCGACGACAACTACCAGGTCGTGTACCCCTCGACCGCGGCGCAGGTCTTCCACCTGCTGCGCAGGCAGGTTCGTCGCCCGTTCCGCAAGCCGCTGGTGGTGATGACCCCCAAGAGCATGCTGCGCGTGAACACGAGCGTCGTGCGCGAGCTGGTCGAGGGTCGCTTCCAGGAGCTGATCGACGACCCGGCGTTCGACCCGTCGCTGGCGGCGGGGGACAAGGACCGCGCCGATCGCGAGGCGTCTCGCAAGCAGGTCTCGCGCGTGATCTTCTGTTCGGGCAAGTTTTTCCACGAGCTGCGCGAGCGCCGCGACGCGATCGGTCGCCGGGATGTCGCGATCGTGCGCGTCGAGCAGCTCTACCCGCTGCACGAGCAGATGCTGCGGGACATCCTGGGTCGCTACCCGGCCGGCGCCGAGGTGGTGTGGGCGCAGGAGGAGCCGCGCAACGCTGGCGCGTACCGCTTCATGGAGGCGATGCTGCGCGAGAAGACGGGGGGTCGCGTGACCAATGTGAACTACATCGGGCGCAGCGACTCGTCGACCCCGGCCGTCGGCTCCAAGCGCAAGCACAAGGAGCAGCAGGAGGCGATCCTGGTGAGCGCGATCGGCCCCAAGCCCGGCGAGAAGAACGCGCCGACGGCGGTGGAGATCGAGGGCGTCATGGACGAGTCGGCCGAGATGGAGGGCGCCCCGAAGGAGCCGTCCCCCTCGTCGGCCCGTCCGGCGGCGGCGTCGAACGCGCGCCGGCAGTGACCCCTCCTCGCCCACGACGCGAGCCGTTCGACCTACACTGACCCCGACACGAGAACCAACGCCGCTCGGCGCGTCGCGGCGCGATGTCGCCCCGCCGAACGGACCCACGAAGGGCAGCCATGGCCACCGACATCGTGATCCCAGCGCTTGGCGAATCGATCACCGAAGGCGTGATCGCGTCCTGGCTCATCGCCGACGGGCAGTTCGTCGAGCGCGACCAGCCGGTCCTCGAGCTCGAGACCGACAAGATCACGATGGAGCTGCCTGCGCCCGCCGCCGGCACGGTGTCGCACAAGGCGGCCGAGGGCGACACGGTGCAGGTCGGCTCGGTCGTCGGGGCGATCGACGAGTCGGCGAGCAAGCCCGCCGGCGCGCCCCAGAAGGCCGCGGAACCGGCGAGCGAGAAGAAGGCGCAGCCCGCCCCTGTCGGCGCAGGCGCGCCGGCCAAGCCGACAGGCGTCGCGACGCCCCCTGTCGCGGCCCCCGCCGCCCCTCAGAACGACCCGGCCAAGCACCAGCTCCCCGGGCGTCCCAACCGGGGACCGCTCGAGCATGCCGGCGGCGACGACGATGTCCACGCGACGCCCCTGGCGCGCAAGATCGCGCAGGAGCGCGGCGTCGATCTGCACTCCATCGCCGGCACCGGCCCCTCGGGCCGCGTGCGCGAGCAGGACGTGCTCGCGTTCATCCAGAGCCACCAGAACGGCGCGACGGCGTCCGCCGGCGCCCCCGGCGCCCCCGGGGCCCCCGCTGCCCCGGCGAAGAAGGGGTCGCGTTCGTCGTCGCGCGAGAAGATGACGCCCCTGCGCCAGCGCATCGCGACGCGCCTGGTCGAGGCGCAGCACACCGCCGCGATGCTCACGACCTTCAACGAGTGCGACATGAGCGGCGTGATGGCGCTTCGCTCGAAGCACAAGGAAGCGTTCGAGAAGCGCCACGGCATCGGGCTGGGGTTCATGTCCTTCTTCGTGAAGGCCGCGGTCTCGGCGCTGCAGAAGTACCAGCTCGTCAACGCGTTCATCGTCGAGGGCGAGAAGGGCCCCGAGGTCGAGAAGCACGACTACTGCGACATCGCGGTGGCGGTCGGCACGCCCAAGGGCTTGGTCGTTCCCGTGGTGCGCAACTGCGAGACGCTCTCGTTCGCCGGCGTCGAGTCGGCGATCAAGGACCTCGCGGTCAAGGCGCGCGACGGCAAGCTCACCCTCGAAGACATGCAGGGCGGCACCTTCACCATCAGCAACGGCGGCGTCTACGGCTCCATGATGAGCACGCCCATCCTCAACCCGCCCCAGAGCGGCATCCTGGGCATGCACAACATCATCCGGCGCCCCATCGAGAACCCCGACAAGCCGGGCAGCGGCGAGGTCGTCGTCCGCCCCATGATGTATCTGGCCCTCTCCTACGACCATCGCATCGTCGACGGCGCCGAGGCGGTCGGCTTCCTCAAGCACATCAAGGAGTGCATCGAGGACCCGGCGCGCCTGCTGTTCGACATGTGACGGGGAAGGGAGTGGGGAGCAGGCAGCGGGGAGCAGGAAGAGAAGATGGGTGGCGTGGTGCGGCGCGGCCGTGCCACGGGGGGTGATCGATCCCCGCGCCCCGCGGCTCGTATAATCCGATGACACTGTCATCCGCGTTCGGCAGGAGGCCGCCATGTCCAGCATCCAGCACCGTGTGATCGATTCCGAAGAAGCCCGTCGCGCGATCGCCGCCGCCGAGGCGTCGGAGGGGCTGCACGCCGACCAGATCGACATCGAGTCGATGGTCATCACGCAGCACTGGGACCGGTACTCCGAGGAAGACCACGAGGTCTGGCGCATCCTGTTCGACAAGCGGATGAAGCAGTTGGAGACCGCCGCGTCGGACGTGTTCCTCAAGGGCCTGGCGATCATCAACCTGAACCGCAACCAGGTGCCCGACCTGCGCGAGGTCAACGCCAACCTCAAGCCGATGACCGGCTGGCAGTCGCGCGGCGTGCCGGGGTACCTGCCGGCCAAGTCCTTCTTCGCGTTCCTCGCGCAGCGACAGTTCCCTACGACCGTCAGCGTGCGCCCCAAGACGAGCATGGACTACCTGCCCGAACCCGACATCATCCACGATGTCTTCGGGCACGTGCCCCTCCACGCCGACCCGGTGTTCGCCGACTTCCTCCAGACCTACGGCCAGGCGGCGCTCCACACCCACGACCCCGTCCACACCGAGCGCCTCGCGCGCCTGTTCTGGTTCACCGTCGAGTTCGGGCTCATCCGCGAGGACGGGCGGCTGAAGTTGTACGGCAGCGGGCTGATCTCGTCGGAGGGCGAGGGCCACCACTCGCTCGAGTCTCCCGATGTCGACCGGCGCCCGTTCAACCTCGAGAAGGTGTGCAACACCTCGTTCGAGATCGACCACTATCAGCCGATCCTGTACGTGCTGGAGTCGTTCGAGCAACTGCGCGACGCGATGAACTCGTACGCGGAGATGATCCTCAACGAGCCGGCGGCGAGATAGCAGTTCACCGCAGAGGACGCAGAGGGCGCAGAGGGGGAGCGCTGTTCTTGCCCCCTCTCCCCTGAGGGGAGAGGGCTGGGGTGAGGGGTTCCGATCTGCACGGTGCGCTCGAGTTGGCGATCTTCCCTTGTGACTCGTGCCTCATCTCTCGTGCCTTCTGGGACACACCCCTCACCTGGCTCGCTGCGCTCGCCGTCCTCTCCCCGCGAGCGGGGCGAGGAGGCGGAGGAGGAGTCGCGACACATCAGTCAGCGCTCGTGGCACGGCTGCGCCGTACCACGCCACCCTTCTTCTCTTCCAGCTCCCTGCTCCCCACTCCCTGCTGCCTTCACATCCGTTTGCTCATCGCGCGGTGGATGTCGCGCTGGGCGTCGCGTTCCTTGAGGGTTTCGCGTTTGTCGGAGTGGGACTTGCCGCGGGCGGTGCCGATCTCGAGTTTGACCCATCCGTCCTTGAAGTACATGCGCAGGGGGACGATGGTGACGCCCTTTTGCGCGGAGAGTCGCGCGAGTTTGGCGATCTCGCGCTTGTGGGCGAGGAGTCGGCGTGAGCGCGTGGGGATGTGGTTGTGTCCGGCGGCGGGGGGGTACTCGTGGATGTGCACGCCGTGGAGGTCGAGGCGCAGCGGTTCGAGCTGCGCGCGGACATAGCCCTCGGCGAGGGAGCACTTGCCCTCGCGGATGGATTTGACCTCGGAGCCGACGAGGGCGACGCCGACCTCGAGCGTGTCTTCGATGAAGTACTCGTGGCGTGCGCGCCGGTTGACGACCTCTGGTTCGGGCGACTTTTTCCTGCCCTTGGCCATAGGGGCGATGGTAGTCGCCGGGGGAGGTCGTCTCTCCGGGCGGCGAGTTCAGGCGGCGAGGTTGCGAGGGGGGACGGCGGTGCGTCCGTCGGGCCCGCAGACGCGGATGCAGCGTCGCCCGGCGTCCTTGGCGGCGTACATGGCCTTGTCGGCGTGGTGGATGAGTTCTTCGCCGCTGGAGGGCTTGCTGGTCGCGACGGAGGAGACGCCCACCGACATGCCGCAGTTCTGGAGCGCGCCGTGCGAGCGCGCGCCGGGGGGGCTCATGCGAGAGAAGGTGTCGACGAGGCGCTGGGCGAGGGCGACGGCGGTGTCGCAGGAGGTGTGGGGGAGGAGGATGACGAACTCGTCGCCTCCGAAGCGGGCGGGCAGGTCGGAGGCGCGCGCCTCGCGGGCGATGATGCGCGCGATCTGGACGAGCAGGTCGTCGCCGGCGTGGTGGCCCAGGGTGTCGTTGATCTCTTTGAAGCCGTCGAGGTCGAGGAGGATGCAGGCCAGGTCGGTGTTGTAGCGGACCGCCTCGGCGTACATCTGCTCGAGCCGGTCGGAGAGGCGCCTGCGGTTGGCGAGCCCGGTGAGCGGGTCGGTGGTGGCGGCGGTCTCGAGCTGGCGCACCAGGAGCTGGAGCTCCTCGTTCTTGTGCGTGATCTCTTCGAGGGATTCGGCGAGGGCGGCCTGCAGGCGCTCGTTCTCGCGCTGCGCGTGCGCGAGGGTGAGGTTCTTCTCGACGGCGAGCGGGATCGTCGAGACCAGCTCGGCGGTCTTGAGCAGGTAATCGGCGGCGCCGAGCCGGATGGTGTCGAGGAGCGTCTCGGACCTGTTCTCGGCGGTGACGACGATCACGGGCATGCCGGGCCTGCGCTCGCGCATGACGCTGAGCGCGTCGAGCGCCGTGCCGTCGGGCAGGTTGAAGTCGCACAGCGCAAGGTCGAAGTCGGAGAGGTCGATCGCGTCGATTCCCCCGACGCGTGCGACGTGGTGCACGCAGGGGCTCCCGAAGTGGTCCGAGAGCGCCTCCATGACGAGCGCCGCGGTGTTCGGGTCGTCTTCGATGAGCAGGATGCGCGGGGTTGTGTGCTGGTCGTCGGGCATGCGTCAGGAGACCCCTCGTCGCGGGGACGCCCGAAACCGTGGGCGTCGTCCGAGATGATCGGCGGACGCGGTCGCGGTCTGAACCCGGGTTTGTCGTTGGCTTGTTGGACGGCGCGCCGCGGGCGGCGCGACGCTCAGCGTCCGCCCGAACTCGCGCGGTTCTCGGACGCGGCCCCCGGCGCGTCGGTTGTCACCACGCGCTCGGAGGGGACGGTGAACACGAACCGCGACCCGCGCCCCGGGTCGCTGTCGAGGTGCACGGTCCCGCCCCAGCGTTCGACGATGCCCTTGACGGCGGCGAGGCCGACGCCCGAGCCCTTGATGTCGGGAGTCGCCGTCGACGCGCGGCGGAACATGTCGAAGATCGACTCGTGCTCTGCGTGGGGGATGCCCGGCCCGGTGTCGGCGACGCAGAAGGTCGCGCCCGACTCGTCGGTCCAGGCGACGATGTCGATGAAGCGCTTGGGCGAATCGCCCATGTACTTGATCGCGTTGTCGAGCAGGTTCTGGAGGACCTGGCGCAGGCGTGCGCGCTCGAGGTGGAGCGTGGGCAGGGGCCGGCGCACGACGAGCTGGATGCGCTTGGAGCGCAGGTCGTGCTCGAACGCCGCGCGCAGCTCGTCGACGACGGACTCGGACTCGACGCGTTCGGGGTGCTCCTCGGTCGCGCCGACGCGAGAGACCTCGAGCAGGTCGCGGATCATGTCGAGCTCGAGCTCGATGCACGCGCCGATGCGATCGAGGCGCTCGGTCGCGTCGGGGGGCAGGCGCTCCGCGTGCTTTCGGCGCAGGAGGGCGAGCATCCCGGCGGTGTTGCGCAGCGGGGCCCCGAGGTCGTGGCTGATGGTCCGGAAGAACTGGGCGCGCTCGGCGAGCTCGACGCGCAGGCGCTCGTTGAGCCGGTTCAGCTCGCCGGTGCGCTGCTCGACGGCGTGCTCGAGGTCGGCGTTGATCGCGAGGATCGCGGCGTTGGCCTCCTCGAGCGAGGACGCCATGCGGTTGAACGAGTGCGCGACCGACGCGATCTCGAGCGGGCCCTTGAGGGGGATGGGCTCGGGGCTCAGCCCGTCGGCGAGGCGCTCCGCCGCGAGCGCGAGCCGGCGGAGCGGGAGTGCGAGCCGGCGCGCGCCCATCGCGACGAAGGGGGTGGCGATGGCGCAGACCGAAAGGCCCGCGACGAGCGCGACGCGCGCGAGGTCGCGGCGCGCGTCGGTATAGGCGGGGTCGATGATGCCCAGCGTCGCGTGGCCGAACGCCGTGCCGTCGGCGTTCCAGAGAGCGACGGTCGCGGCGCGTCCCTCGTGCTCGTTGACGCCCACGATCGGCACGAGCGTGCAGGTCTCGCAGGGGGCTCGTCCCGCGCAGCAGCGCGTCGCGAGCCGGTGCGACTCGGCGGCGCTCGGGTCGCGCGTGCGCTTGGCGACGACGCGACCCTCCAGATCGGTGACGAGCACGAACGCGATGTGCGGGTCCTCGAAGGTGATCTTCGTCAGCGCCTCGGCGGCGGCGTCGTGGGACGCGAGCGTCATCTCGGCGAACTTGTGCACGAACAGGCGCGCGTTGTCCTGCGCCTCTCGGGTCAGCTCGGTGGTGACCCAGCGGTCGCCGGCGCGCGCCTGCAGCGCGCTGATGGCGCCCACGGTGAACAGCATCAACGCCAGCGCGCAGAAGATCGCCTGCCATTCCAGGCGCATCGACGGCAGCTTGGGCCCATCCTGGGCCCTCGGTTGGCGCCAGAAAGCACGCACGCGAGCATCCTTCCGGGTGAAGTGACAGCGGGACAGACCCCTGATCGGGCTGATGGCGCCCGGCCTTTGCGCCCGTCGAACAACCCGGTGATTCCTCGGGGAATTGCGCGGCCCGGCGTGTTATTCGCCGGCGCGCTGGCGCCAGGCGCGCTGCAGGCCGGCGTCGAAGATCGTGATCCTCGCGCCCGTCAGCAGTTCTCGGGCCTTCTCGCCCATCAGGATCCGCTCCTGGCGAGCCCTCGTCTCGTCGGCGAGGGCGTCGCGCGCTTGCGCGAGCGTCGGCGCATCGGGGGGCGTGCGTTCGCCCTCGCGCAGCACGATCGCGAAGCCGTTGTCGAGGGAGATAGGGTTGGACCACTCCCCGTCGCGAAGGGCGCCCAGCGCGGTGCGCAGCGACTGGGGATAGGTCGGGTCGGCGAGACTGATCGGCTCGAGGCGCCCGCCGCGAGAGGCGCTCTCGTCGGTCGAGACCAGGGCCGCGACCTCGGGGAAGGGCTCGCCGGCGTCGAGTCGTTGGCCGGCTTCGACGATGCGGTCCAGCGTGGGGGCCGTGATCAGGCGCGCCGTGACGCGCGGGCCGTAGCGCAGCGTGTACGCCTGGCGCAGCGTCGCGTCGCTCGTGGTCACGCGATCGGCGACCAGCAGCCGCAGGGCGGCGTTGCGCCGCAGGTACCCCTCGAACCGCGTCGGGCCCAGCCCGCGAACGGCGCGGAGCTCTTCGAGGAGGCGCACCGCGAAGTCGGCGTCGGCTTCGCCGGCGCGGCGTGAGGAGCGCGGCGCGCTCTCGCGGAGCTGCGCGAGCAGTTGCGAGCGCTCGCGCTCGATATCGAGGTCCGACCAGCGCACGCCGCGCGCCGCGAGTTCCTGGCGCAGGAGGGCGTCCAGCGCGGCTTCTTCGAGGGCGGCGGCGCCTGCGGCTTCGACCATCGCGGGGCGCAGCTCGTCCCACGCGATCGGCGTTCCCGCCACGATCGCCGCAGGTCGCTGCGCCGGGGCGCCGGTCGTGGAGGGTGCGGCGCCCGGGCCCCCCGCGGCCCCTTGGGACGCCGGAGTGGCCAGGCGAGGGCCGGTCGCGGCCGGCGCGCTCGACGATCCGCTCTCGCATCCGGCCAGGGAGCAAACCGCGAGGCCCGCGCCTGCGAACAGGATCCAACAGACACGCCCGCGTGGTGAACCGGTCGGCGAAAACGCCCGAGAATCGTTCATGGGTGATGACAGGGGCGCCGCTGGCGTGAGTCAAACCGCCCCCGCCGGTCGAGGCGGAGCGCACAGGACGCGAGAAGTCGCGTCGGACACCTTGGGAGCGAAGAATCCGCGATGAACGACGCCGCCGCCATTGCGACCGACACCAAGCAGGAGCAGGAGCAGGCCAGGCCCGCGCGTCCGGCCTCTCCGGCGTCGGCCTTGCAGGTCTGCCCGTACTGCGGCCATCGCGAGCGAGCCGGGGCCGAGGAGTGCTCCGAGTGCCGCGGGCTGTTCGAGCCCCTGTCTCTCATCGCGACCCAGAACGCGATGGGGCCTTGGCAGATCCGCGACGAGGACAACCCGCATCGCCCCGGATGCTCGATCGAAACCCTCCGACAGCTGATTCGCAGGGGCCGCGTCACGCGCGAGACCGTCCTGCGAGGTCCCACCACCCGACAGTTCTGGCAGAAGGCCTGTGAGACCCGCGGCGTCGCCCATCTGCTGGGCGTCTGTCACGCCTGCGCGGCCCTGGCCCGGCAGGAGCACCACTACTGCAAGTCCTGCGGGCAGTCGTTTCTCGTCGATCCGGACCGGAACTGGCTCGGTCTCGATGTCGCACGGAGCACGGAGCCACCGGGTGTCCAGACGCCCGACGCGCGGCCTTTCGAGGACGCGCCTGTCCCGGCAGCGATGCCTTCAGCGCCCGTCCAGGTCTTCGATCTCTTCCAGCCGAGCCAGCAGGCATCTTCGCCGAGTCCCCGGGCCGGGCGCTCACGCGCCCCCGGCAAGCAATCCCCTGCCCGGCGCGAAGCCGTCGCGGCGGCGACCGTTGCGCTGTGCGCCGCCCTGCTGAGCGTCGCGATATGGGCCGCCACCGCGACGCGCACCGCCAGCCCGGGCGTGCGGGGGGATGCCACAGCGGCGCCGGAGGCCGACCCGGCGTCGACGGGCGCGATCCCCACCCCTGTCGTCTCCCAGACCCCCGCGATCGCGCCGCCGTCGCCCCCGACCCCCGAGGAGCTGGCGCATTGGCGTTCGGTGCTTGAGCGGGTGAAGATCCTCTCTGCCGCCGGGGATATCGAATCCCTCGAATCGGCGGCCAAGGCGCTCCGGGAGCTGAAGAAAGACGCCCCAGCCGAGGCCCACCCGGCCGATCTGGACGACCAGATCGACGCCATCGAGTCCCGGATCGATGACCTGACGATCAGGAGATTCCTGCGCTCGCCCGATGGATCCCTTTAATAGGGGTCGCGATGGTCGATCCACATGGCGTATTTCCGCCATATAGTGTAAATATCTGCAAAATATAGACTTACAACTTTCTCCCGAGGAAGGTTGGGCTCCTCCGTTGACCCCCGGAGCGGTTCGGCTACGCTATCGACGCGACCTGAGCGGGCCTTTGCGGGCCTCTGCAGTGTCTTCCGCGGCTTCGCCGTGGCACGCCGCCGGACGGGGATCGGAGCCCTCGTCCGGCGGTTTTCTTTTTCCGGCGCAGCGTCTCGCGACAGCTTCTCCACCGTGCGCGCGTCACGCGTTCGCGCGGCGCGCCGTTCGCATCAGCACGAGCGCCTCGACGACGAGCCACGCTTCGAGCGCGAGCGCCAGCGACGCGATCGCCACCAGCGCCCAGTTGCGCTGCGCGAGCCACGACGCCGTCGTGTCGTCGCCTACGAACGCCTGCCAGACCATCGCCCACGCCGGCACGGCGAGCATCAGCGCCATCGGGGGGAGGACGAACCACAGTTTCCGCCCGGTGGCGCGCAGCCACGCGACGATCACCACGAACGCCAGCCCGGCGAGCAATTGGTTGGTGGCGCCGAAGAGCGGCCACAGGATCAGGCCGCCCGTTCCCGCGGTCGCCAGCGACCACGACTGCCCGGGCGCTGGCATCGCCGCCAGCATCGCCGCCGTCGCCACCGCGAACAGGGTCGCCCCGTGCGTGGTCGCGAGCCAGCGCATCGGGTTGAAGGGCGACGCCACACGCGCCATCCGCTCGCTCTGGCCCTCGGCGATCAGTCGCGCCGACTCGCCGCACTCCGGGCAGCGGACGGACTGGTTCTCGGTCCGGTTGACGCCGCGCAGGTCGTAGCCGCAGCGCCCGCACGCCGGGCCCTTCACCCGCGGCAGGAGCCCGCGCGCCAGTTCCTGCACGACATAGCGCTGCAGGCGGCAGGCGGTGTCCATCGTCGTCCCCGCGAACGACGCCACCAGCACGCCCATCAGCGCCACCGCCATCTCGCGAGGGATCCGCATCGACGCGATCAGGTTGGCGGCGCCGTCGACGAACGCGCCGACCATCGCGGAGAGCGAACCGGCGGCGGACCAGGACTGGTAGCGTTTCAGGAACGCGAGTTGGCCCTGCAGGTGCGCCGTGGCGCTGTCGGGGTCGACGCGGACGGCGCCGAGAGATGTCGCAGCGGTGAAATCTTCCTTCAGCACGCTGGGCAGATCGCTGAGAAAGAACACCGGGTCGTCCCCCGTGGCTTCAAAGATCGAAGGCGCGAACGCGGTGACAGGGCTCGTCCTGTAGTCAGCGGCCCTGAGCCCGACGATCTTCAAGTCCTCGGGCGGGCTTTCGAAGAGCCACGCTTCCCTCCGCACCAGTGTCGCGTCTTCGAAGGTTGGCTTGTTCTGCCAGTCTTCCCACACCCGTAGGGTGAAGAGTTTTGAAGGTGTTGATCCGGGCGCGGGGATGTCCAACTGACTCATCATATATGTGCGTTCCACGCCATCTGGAGCGGCGGAGCGGGGACCGCCCCACGCCCACTCAAGCGGGGCGCGCACCCCCAGCCCCAGCCCCGCCGCGCACGCCACGATCACCAGCACCGCGAGGAACCCCTCGGTCAGCATCGAGCCGTAGCCGATCGCCCGCGCGTGCGTCTCGCACGACAACTGCTTGCTCGTCGTCCCGCTGCCCACCAGGCAGTGGAACCCGCTGATGGCGCCGCAGGCGATCGTGATGAACAGGATCGGGATCAGCGGCGGCGCGCCGCTCGGGTTCCAGTCCACCACCGGCGCGACGATCTCCAGAGGCACGCGCTGCGCCGCCGCGTCGCCGATCGGCGTCGTCAGGCCCCCGAAGATCCCCGCTACCGCGATGCCCGCGACCAGCAGCGCCAGCGCCGTCAGCAGTTGCAGCGCGTTGATGTAGTCCCGCGGCTGGAGCAGCACCCACACCGGCAGCACGCTCGCGACATACGCGTAGGCCAGAAGCCCGACGGTCCACACCCAGGTCGGCTGGCTCGCGAGGAACTCGTTGAAGGAGTGCAGCGGGCCGAAGTCGCCCCACACCACGCTGGCGTACATAAGGATGAGAGCCGCCAGCGAAGGCCCGAGGATGGACTTCCCGCGCCGGTGGACGACAACCCCGATCACGACCGCGAGGGGGATCTGGAAGAGGAACGGCGCGATCGCGCCGGGGAATTGCTTCAGCACCGCGGCGATCACCAGCCCGAAGACCGCGAGCACGATCCACAGCCCCATGATGAGCACGCCCAGGAAGATGTACCGCACGCGCGGGCCGAGCAGGTCGCCCGCGATGTCGCCGATGGTGCGCCCCTTGTTGCGCAGCGAGACGACCAGCGAGCCCAGGTCGTGCACCGCCCCGATGAAGATCGAGCCGAACACCACCCACAGGATCGCGGGCAGCCAGCCCCAGATCACGGCGATCGCCGGGCCGACGATCGGTCCCGTTCCCGCGATGCTCGTGAAGTGGTGCCCGAAGACGATCGACTTCTTCGTGGGGACGAAGTCCTTCTCATCGCGCAGAGAAACGGCCGGGGTTGTCGACTCTTCTCGGAGCGTGAAGAGTCGTGCCAACCACCGGCCGTAGGTCACATATGCCAGAATGAGGGCGACGCCCGCGAGGAGCGTCAGGGTCAATGCTTCCATGCATGGAATCATGCCAGAAGTCGCGCGTCAAGTGAAGCGCGACCACGGAATGTTGGCAAGCCCCTCCCGGCGTCGGCCCCGCGCATCCCCTGGTCGGGCGCCGAAACCGTTCCCGATCGGCGCGCACGACGCCCCGTTTCGCACGACAATGCCCCCATGCCCACAGTCATCGATCTCAGCCACGTCATCCACCACGCCATGACGACCGACCCGCGTCTGCCGGCGGTGCGCGTCGCCGATCTCTGGACGCGCGAGCAGTCGGCGTCCCGCTATTCACCGGGCGTTTCCTTCCAGATCGCGAGCGTGGAACTGCCTCAGAACACCGGGACCTACATCGATCTTCCCTACCACCGGCACGAGGGCATGGCGGGCTCGTGGGACTTCCCGCTCGAGCGCCTCGTCGACCTTCCGGGCGTGCTTTTCGACGTGCGCAAGACCCTGCCGCTGCGCGACAGACCGCTCATCCACCGGCACGACCTGGCGGGCCTGGACCTGCGCGGGCGCGCCGTGATTTTTCTGACCGGATGGGACGCGCACTGGGGTTCGCAGAGCTACGGCGCCGGGAACCACCCGGCCCTCAGCGCCGACGGGGCCGAGGCCTTGCGCGACGCCGGCGCCGCCCTCTTCGGCATCGATTCCATCAACGCCGACGACTTCGCCGACCTCGCGCGACCCGCCCACACCATCCTCCTGAAAGCCGAGATCCCCATCGTCGAGAACCTCACCGGCGTGGAGGCGCTCGTGGGCAAACGCTTCCGCTTCACGGCGGCGCCGGCGAAGGTGAAGGGGCTCGGCTCGTTCCCCGTCCGCGCGTACGCGACGGTCGAGCACTGACCAGCGACCCTCAGCGCAGCCCGTATTCCTTCAGTTTCCGGTACAGCGTGCGCTCCCCGATGCCCAGAAGCTTGGCCGCCTGTTCGCGGTTGCCCCCGGTCAGGCGCAGCGTCTCGCGGATCGCGCGCTTCTCGAGTTGCTCCAGCGGCGTGCCGGCGAGCGAACCGCTCCCCACCCCGGCTCCCCCGGAGCCCCCGGCGCCCCCGGAGCCATCACCCGACTCGTCCTCGTGCTCGTCGCCGATTCGGATGTCGTCGGGGATGTGGCGCACATCGACGGCCGAGTCGCCCCCGCCCAGGCACATCACCGTCATGTTCTGCACCACGTTGAGCAACTGGCGCACATTGCCCGGCCAGGTGTACGCCGTCAGCCGGAGCATCGCGGCGTCGGTCACTTCCGGGGGCGGCTCGCTGGCGCGCATCTGCCCGGCGAATCGCGCCACGGCGTGGCGGACGATGCGCGGGATGTCCTCGCGCCGCTCGCGCAGGGGGGGCAGGTGGATGTGGGCCGCGTTGATCCGGAAGAACAGGTCCTCGCGGAAGGCGCCTTCCTTGATGGACCCGCGCAGGTCCTTGTTGGTGGCGCTCACGAAGCGGACATCGGTGTGCTTCGGCGCGTTGGAGCCCAGCCGGACGACCTCGCCGCTCTCGAGGACGCGCAGGAGCTTGGCCTGCATGGTCATGGGCATGTCGCCGATCTCGTCGAGGAAGAGCGTGCCCTTGTCGGCGTACTCGAAGACGCCCTCGCGTTCCTTGTCGGCGCCGGTGAAGGCGCCTCGCACATGCCCGAACAGCGCGTCCTCGAGCAGACTCTCGCTCTGGCCGGCGCAGTTGAAGGTCACATACTTCTTGTCCTTGCGCGGCGAGTTCTTGTGGATCGCCGCCGCGATCAACTCCTTGCCCGTGCCGCTCTCGCCGGTGATCAGCACCGGGATGTTCGCCTGCGCGACGGTCTTCACCGTCTGCAGGATGCGGCGCATCGGCTCGCTGCCGGCGATGATGCCCTCGAACCCGTCGTGCTGCACGAGTTCGGTGAGCTCGCCCGACTGGTGGCGCAGCAGCACCGTCTCGGCGGCGCGGTTCACGAGCGAGCGGAAGAGCTCGAGGTCCAGTGGCTTCTCGATGAAGTCGAAGACGCCCTCCTTGAACGCGGCCCGCGCCGTGGGCACATCCCCGTGCGCCGTGACCATGATCGTCTCGGCGTCGGGCTGGAGTTGGCGCGCGTGCTTGAGGACGATCATCCCGGCGTTGCCCCCGTCCGGCGCGACGCCCAGCTTCCCCGACGAGTTGGGCATCCGCAGGTCGGTCACGATGACGTCGAACACGCCCCCCTTGAGCTCCTGCATCGCCGAGGGGACATCGTTGACGATCGTGCAGACATGCCCGGGCCGGCGCAGCGCCTCGGCCATCACCTCGGCGTGGTCGGGCTCGTCCTCCACGATCAAAACCTGGGCGTGCGGGGTGTCGGGGTGCTGGGTCGTCATCGGCTGGAGTGTATTTCCGCGGCTCAGGGCTGGCCGGGACCGGGTGGGGGGGGCCGGTCGAGGAGGATGGTCACCGGCCCCTCGTTCACCAGCTCGATGCGCATGGACGCGCCGAAGACGCCCCGCGCGACCTTCAGCCGGTGGACGGACTCCAGACGCGCCGCGACGCGATCGACCAGGGGCGCTGCCAGGTCCGGCGCTTCGGCGTTCACGAACGAGGGCCGGTTGCCCTTGCGCGCGTCGCCGGCGAGGGTGAACTGCGAGACGATCATGACATCGCCCTTCGGGTGCAGGTCGAGGACCGAGAGGTTCATCTTGCCCTGCTCGTCTTCGAAGATCCGAAGGTTGGCGATCTTGTCGGCGAGCCAGTCCGACGCGCCTGGCGCGTCGCCCCGCTCTGCGCCCACGAGGACCATCAGCCCGCGCGCGATCGATTCGTCGTGCCCGGCGCCCGGTCCCTCGTCCACCCACACGCGCGCCCGTGAGACGCGCTGCACGACCGCTTTCATGCGCGGGGCTCCTCGTTGTCGGGATCTTCGCGCGTCAGCGCGTCCGTCGCGACCGAGAGCGCCACGACCGCTGCGCCCACCCCCAGCGCCACCGACAGCGGCGCCTTGAGCGTCGCCCAGCCGAACGCGTGCGCCAGCAGGTGGTAGGCCGTCGCCAGCGCCGCCAGCCCGCTCAGCGCCAGCGTGTTGACCGAAAGGTGCGCCCCGCCCAGCGCGCGAGGGAGGCGAGGCAGGTCGGCTTCGTCGAAGGTCTCTCGCGCGCCCAGACGACAGCGCGCCAGCGAGATCGCGCCGATGGGCACGAGCACGACAGCGCCGGCGATCGCCAGGATCTGGAAGGGCGTCACACCACCGCCGCGGCCATGCACGACACCATGCCCATGCCCTGCTGGTCCATCGCCGCGAGGTAGTTCAGCATCTTGGTGCGCTCGGGCGTCGCGCCGACGACCTTCATGGCCGCGGCCATGTTGCCGATCGAGCACCAGCGCGTGGGGTTGCCCTGCCACGCCATGCTGGCGATGAGCTCGTCGGGCTTGGCCTCGCTGACGAGCTTGAGCATGGCCTGGTCGTGCTGGATCGCGCTGTTGCGCGCCGCGATGCCCTGGGGGTTGGTGGCCTCGTCGCCGTGGAGGGGCGTGCGATCGCCGAACATCGGGCCGACATGCGAGAGATCCGCGGAGGCGATCACCAGCGTGCGCCCGGGCAGTTCCTCGATCGTCGCGCGCAGCGCCTCGACGAAGGGGTCGAAGTCGAGCCCGTAGCCGTCGTACGACTGGCCGCTGTTGCGCGCCGGGTCGTGGACGAGGGCCGCGAACACGGGGACCTGCTTGCCCTCGACATCGCCGACAGGGGGGCCGAAGACATGCTGGACCCAGGCGACCTGCAACTCGATGGAGTGCTCGCGCTCGTGGTCGTACTTGTCCTTGAGGAGACGGCGCTCGCCGTCCTCGCCCAGACGCCGGCGCAGGGCCGCGAGCACATCGTCCGCGAGGGGCGTGACGCCCAGGGGCGTCTCGAAGCCCTTGTCGCAGCCGACGACGCCGGTGCCCATGCCGAAGTGGTTGGTCCCGAGGATGATCACGCGATCGGGCTTATCGACGACGCGCATGCGCCCGTACACATGGGCGTAGTTCATCCACCCGCGCCCGTAGTCGAGGTGCGGCGCGATGACGGCGGCGGGGAGGTGGTCGAACGAGGGGTTGTCGACCGACTTGAACGCCTCGGCGATCCACAGGTCGAACTGCTCGCGCATCTTCGTCGCGCCGATCTCGGCCTTGGCCGACTCGCTGGCGTCCTGGCCCAGCTCCTGCATCGCGAGGACGTCGGCGAAGTTGGCGGTGACGCTGGGGGGCAGCGTCTTCGACGAATCGAACTGCTCGCGCACCTTCACGAGCATCGCTTCGAAGGACGGGCCCTCGAGGAGGCCGGCGTCGTCGAGCTGGGCGACGAACAACTCGAGGAACGAGCGCTCGAGCTTGCCCTGCACCTTGGCGCCCTGCTGGGCGGCCATCGAGGCGACCTGCTCGTTCACCTTGTTCACGACCGTGTCGAGGTCGTTGGCCCCGTCGAGGTGGGGGAGGATGAACTGGGCGGCGGGGGCGGTGAAGACCACCTTGTCCGAGATCTGCCGGGCGTCCGACAGCCCCAGCAGCTGCTGGCCCTCGCGCTGAGCGCCGAAACCGCGCACGGCACGCAGCTTGGGTCTCACCAGGTGGGGCTGGGAGGGGTCGTACTTGAAGACTGGCTGGTTCTGGCCGCCCGGGTTACCGGCGGCCCCGCTGGTGGGGTCGGTCATGGCAGGGGGAGTCTAGACAACGCGACGGGGAGGGCTACAGTCACCCTCCCCGAAACGCCGGCCGCGCAGGTGGGCTGCGCCGTCGCGTTGTCATCGAACCCAGCCCCCACTGCCGTCCCGACACCCGAAGCCCCCTTCGGCCCGCGACGACCCGCTCCAGAGGCGCCCCATGCCCGACACGATCACTCCCGCTTCCTATTCCGTCGGCCAGCACATCCGCTGCACGATCACCGCGTCGCCGCGGTCCAAGGGCGCCGAGAGCACGCTCGTCCGTCTCATGCGCCTCGACCCGGCCTCGAAGCGCGCCATGACCCGCGCCCACCGCGAGCGCATGCAGAACCTGCTCGTCCGCTCTCGCGGCGGTCGCCCCTGGTGCGTGCGCGAGCGCGCCGCCAAGATCGTTCGCGCCGAGACCGGCGAGACCTGGACCATGCCCTTCCTGCCCAAGTTCGCCCCCGATCTCAACTCGGTCGCCGAGTACCTCAAGATCGAAAAGGCGTGACACCGGCCCCGGTCGACCTACGATCGGGCATGGCACGGAACCTGACGAACCACATCCTCGCCGTCGGCCTCCTGGCCGGCGGCGTTGTCGCTTTCAGCCCGCTCTCCGGTTGCCGGAAGCACTCGTCCCAGGTCGCTTCCGAGGTGGACGAGGGCCTCATCGCCGACTTCACCGTGCGTGGGCGCGTCGTCGACCTCCCCGACCCCGCCCGACCGGCCAGCGACTTCAAGGTCTACCACGAGCCCATCCCCAGCTGGAAGCGCAACCACAACCAGCCGCCCGTCGGGATGAACGCCATGCAGATGCCCTTCCCCCCGGCCACCCCCGAGGTCATCGAGGGCGTCTCGGTAGGCGACATCGTCGAGATCGTCTTCCGCGTCAGCTACGACGCCGACGACGGCTCGCTCAAGGGCTGGAAGGCGATCCGCGTCACACAGCTCCCGGCCGACACCGCCCTGGTGTTCGACAAGCCAGCCCCGGCCCCCGCCCCCGCCCCCGCGCCCGAATAACCGCGCGACCCACGACACACTCGCACGGGCCCACGCTGCGCGCGTTATCCGCCGCGCCCGCGCAGAGCGACCGCGCGCGCCGCGCGTCGTTTGGATCGTCGCCGCGCGTTTCGCACACTCCATGGTGAAGGCGTGCATCGGGGGAGCGCACGCCGGCGGCGTCCGCCGCGCGAGGGTCGAGCCCGGCTGTCGGGTTCGGGTCGCGCGGGCCACGCAGACGCGCCGGCTGGCGGGCACGCGAGCACGGTCTCGGAGTCACCTATGAAGAACACCCGCACGAACCTCGGCCTCACCACCCTCGCCCTCGCCGCCTTCGCCGGCTCGGCCCACGCCGGCATCGCAGGCGGCGATGTGTACCAGATGAACCAGCGCGGCGAGGTCGTCGCGAAGTTCCTCAGTTCGGACGCGGGCGCCACCGGCTCGCTGTATTTCGTCGGGCACAAGGGATCCGGCGACGAGACGATCACCTACGCCGCCTCGAGCGACGCCTTCGGCCTGGGCCAGTTCGTCTTCAGCAACAAGGGCACGCCGGCCAACACCAGCGTCGGGCTCGGCCAGTTCAACGCCGGCGATTCCCTCTTCTTCGCGTACATCATCACCAAGGGCAGCGGCAACGCGCAGAAGGATTCCTTCGCGCGCAACGACCTCACCGACGGCGTCGACTTCTTCCGCACCAACTCCAGCGTCGCCACCGACTACGGCTCGTACAGCATCATCGGCGTCGAAGACATCTTCCTCAGGAACAAGTCCGACTTCGACTACAACGACATGCTCTTCGCCCTGCGCGTCGACGCCGTGCCCACCCCCGGCGCCGGCCTCCTCGCCGCGATGGGCGGCATCGTGGCGTTCCGTCGAAAGCGCCACTGAGAAGGCACGAGGCACAGGGCATAAGGCACACGGGAGGGAGCCGGGAGCGGGCAGCAGGGGAGTTCTTTCTTTCACCCCTCCCGCTTGCGGGAGGGGGCAGGGGGAGGGTCTTCTGACCCTCCACTGAGACAACAAAGCATCATCCACCCACGAGTCATTTTTCCTCGTGCGGGAAAGACAGCCGCCCCGATCTTTGTGACCGGGGCGGTTGTGATTTTGTCAGCGAGATTTTGGCAGGGTGCTCACCCGTTCCACTTGCGGATCGCAGGCCCCGTGTAGTTGCTCAGCGGGCGGATGAGCCGGTTGTTCTGGTGCTGCTCCATGATGTGGGCGGCCCAGCCGGTGATGCGCGCGGCGACGAAGATGGGCGTGTACTGGGGCACGGGGATGCCCATCGCGTAGTAGGTCATGCCGCAGGGGAAGTCGACGTTGGGGAAGATGCGCTTCTGGTCGTTCATGATCTTCTGGGTGCGCTCGCCGATCTCGAACCACTTGAGCGCCTCGCCGCCCTTCTTCTCGGCGTACTTGCGCCCGAGGGCGTGGAGCAGGGCGGCGCGGTGGTCGCCGTTCTTGTAGACGCGGTGGCCGAAGCCCATGATCTTGCGCTTGGTGGCGAAGGCGTCGGCCATGAAGGAGTCGACCTTGTCGAGCGAGCCGATCTCCTTGAGCATCTCCATGGCCTGCTCGTTGGCGCCGCCGTGGAGCGGGCCCTTGAGGGCCGCGATCGCGCCGGTGACGGCGCCGTGCAGGTCGGAGAGCGTGGCCGCGATGACGCGACCGGTGAAGGTGCTCGCGTTGAAGTCGTGCTCGGCGTAGAGGATCAGCGAGACATCGAGGATCTTGGCTTCCTCGGCGGTGGGCTTGGCGCCCTTCATCATGAAGAACAGGTTGGCGGCGTGGTCGAGCGAGGGGTCGGGCTGGATCAGGTCGCGCCCGTCGATCACATTCTGGATGTGCCCGATCATCGTGGCGATCTTCGCGGTCAGCGAGATCGACTTGGCGAGTTCGGCCTTGGGCGAGTTGTCCTGGCACAGCGGGTCGAGGTGAGCAAGGACGGAGACCGCGGAGCGCAGCACATCCATCGGGTGGGCGGCGGGCTCGCGCGCGGTCTTCTCGATGACATCGACGACGAGCTTCGGCAGGGCGCGCTGCTCGACGAGCTGCTTCTTGAACGCGGTGAGTTCCGCGGGCGAGGGCTTGTGCCCGATCAGCAGCAGGTGGGCGACCTCTTCGAAGGTCGCGTTGTTCGCAAGGTCCTCGATGGTGTACCCGCGATAGATCAGCTCGTCCTGCTCGACCGAGCAGATAGCGCTGTCGCCGGCGATCATCCCCTCGAGGCCGGCCCCGGGGACAGCGGCGGGCTTGGGCTTGGTCTCGGTCGATGCGGTCATGGATCGTGCTCCTGGTCGAGTGCGTGTCGTCGGTGTGTGATGTGTCGCTGCGGCGTGTCGGGCTGAGGGATCGCCCGGGGCTGTCGCCGGTTTCGCTCGCGTCCTGCGCGCGGGTCAGGGGTTCGTCCACGGGCGGGGCCCGGGGAACACCCACTCCTGCCCGGGAGTGTAGGAGAGCAGCCCGTACAGGTCGGCGCGGCTCTGCATCTGCCCCAGCGAGGCCCCCACATCCCCGTGCTCGCGCAGGGACGCCAGCATCCGCGAGACCTCGCCCATCGCGCTGCGCAGCGTGCTCACCGGGTGGATCACGCAGTGGTAGCCCAGCTCCCCGAAACGCTTGAGGGGGATGATCGGGGTCTTGCCGAACTCGGTCATGTTCGCCAGCAGGAAGCAGCCGGTGGGGCGGAGCGCGTCGGCGACCTTGGCGAAGTCCGCCTCGGACTGCAGGCCCTCGGGGAAGATCATGTCGGCGCCGGCCCCGACATAGGCCCTGGCCCGCTGGATCGCGGCGTCGACGCCCTGCACGCCCGCCGCGTCGGTGCGCGCGCAGACGATGAACGCCCCTGCAGAGCACGCGTCGCGCGCGTCGGCGGCCCGGCGCACCTTCTCGACCATGTGCTCGGTGGGGACCAGCGCCTTGCCGTCGAGGTGCCCGCAGCGCTTCGGGAACACCTGGTCCTCAAGGTGCAGACCGGCGGCGCCGGCGTGGTGGTACTCGTGCACGGCGCGCGTCACCATCTCGCCCTCGCCGAACCCCGTATCGGCGTCGGCGATGATCGGCAGCCCCGACGCGCGGAACACCTCGCGGATCACGCGGCAGAAGTGGTCGAGCGAGACAAGACCGACATCGGGCAACCCGGCGCACGCGCTGACGGCGGCGCCCGAGATGTACGCGCCCTCGAACCCGGCGTCGGCGACGGCGCGCGCCACCAGCCCGTTGTACGCGCCGGGCAGCGCGACGCAGCGCTGCTTCATCGCGTCGCGAAGACGCATGGCGGCGTGGGTCGCGGAGAAAATCGTCGGGTCGGGGGCGCTCGCGGGTGTGTTCTGTTCGGGCATCGCCCATCGTAGGGAGCGCCCGAAAGATGTCACCGACGCTGCTCGCTCGCGCAAACCCCCCGTACCGGCGGCCTGATCGCGCAGATTGTTGCACAGGAATTATTCCTGTCAAACAGTTGCGGCCCCGAGCCGGACGGCGCTATGCTGAGACTCAGTCTCAATTGTTGTTGCGCCCCGTTGAAGGAAGAGACCCATGCGTTCCACTCTGGCCCTGCTCGCCGTCCCTGTCCTGCTCGCGTCCGCTTCGAGCGCGTCGATCGTCGGCTTCGTCGAGACCTTCGACGCCGACTCCGCCAACTGGCGCAACTTCAACGGCGGCGCGGTCCTTGAGTGGTTCTCCACGGGCGGGCCCGACGGCTCGTCGTACGCGTCGAGCGTGTTCAACCTCTCGGGCACGAGCGTCGGCGGCTTCCCGCCCACCGTGATCCGCGCGCAGGCGAACTTCAACTCGTCGAACGGCGCGTATGTCGGCGACTGGATCGCCGCCGGCGTGACGGGCGTCTCCTTCGATATCCGCCACAACCTTTCCGAAGCGATCACGCTCACCGGGCGCTTCGCGACCCCGGCGAACAACCCGGGCGCGTCGACCGAGTCGCAGACCGTCATCGCGCCCAACCAGTGGACCACCATCGTCGTCGACCTGACCCCCGGCAGCCCCGACATCATCTCGTTCGGCAGCGGCAACTACCAGTCGATCTTCAGCAACATCGGCAACATCCAGATCGGCTTCAATGTCCCCGCGTCGCTCGCGGGTCAGGACATCAACGCCCGCTTCGACATCGATAACTTCCGCGTCATCCCCACCCCGGGCGGCGCGGGCCTGCTGGCGACGGGCCTCGCGCTCGGCCTGCGCCGGCGGCGCTGAGCGGGTGTGTCCAGATTGCGAGAACCCCCAGAACCCCGGCAACTGCCGGGGTTTTTCGTCGGATCGACCAAAGAACAACGCGGCGAGCCCTCTGTCGTGGAGGGCGCGCCGCGATGGTTGCGGCCGGCTCTTGGGAGCCGGCCGCGAATGGGATCGTGTTGTCGCTCAGCGACGACGACGGATCGCGATGCCGGCGATGCCGGCGAGCGCGAGCGCGCCGCCGGTGGGGAGCGGGATGATGATGAGCTGGTCCTGACGGATGCCGCTGGTCATGGCCGCGAGGCGACCGAACGAGTCTCCAGCGAACGCCCAGCCGAAGAACTGATCGAAGATCGCGTCGGCTCCGAGCGAGTTCAGCCAGTTGGTGTTGCTGGTGGTATTGCCGGCCACAGTGAACTCGCCGCCCCCGAAGACACTCGCGAGGGAGTAGCCGTTCATCGCGGTCGTCAGAAGGTTCCCCTCGTCTTCGAACGCGAGCTCCCAGACGACGAGCTGGAACGCCGTGGCCTGGTTGGTGGACATGGCGCTGGTGATGACGCTGCCGCGCAGGTCGATGAGGCCAGCGCCGACCGCGTTGGAGTAGAGCGACTGCAGGTAGCCGGCGCGGGTGGCGCCGATGAGGCCAGCGGGCGACGCCGGCACCGGCGCACCGGCGACGGTCCCGACGTTGTAGGTGGAGTAGGACCCGGCCACGTTCTGCCCGAGATCGACGCAGAAGGTCGTCAGCGTCTGATTGGCGAACCGCTGCGAGTCGTTGCGGAAGGTGTGCTGCAGGCCGCCGGCGCCGACATTCGACGGTCCGATGACCGGGCCGCCGTTGCGATCGAGCTGCACGGTGAAGGTGCCGCCGCGGCTGTAGAGCACGTTGTCGTACTTCGCGATGACCGTCGAGGCCGAGGCCCCGGTCGCGATCGCGGCGCCTGCCGCGAGGGCGATCCACATGAGTTTCATCTGCCGTTCCTTTCCAATCCTCTGACCCGCTGAGTCAGGCGGGGGCGCCTCTCTCTTCCTCACACGAGAAATTTCTTACTCAGCGGCGCCGAGAGCATACACCCCAAAGTGGCATCCCATAACTCGGGAATGCCCTAGAAGTCATGACGAGGGCGTGGTTTAGGGGACTACCCTGGGAATCTGGGAGAAGTTTGGGCGGGATCAAGGTGCCCTGATCATGGGATGGAAAGTTCCGGGGGGCAAAAGAGAAGCCGCGGCGGGCCCTCGTACATGGAGGACACGCCGCGGCATACGCGTTCGCAAGGTCATGGCGAACGCGTGAATGGGATTGGGTTGCCTCAGCGACGACGACGGATCGCGACGCCGGCGAGGCCAGCGAGCGCGAGCGCGCCGCCGGTCGGAAGCGGGATGATGACCAGCTGGTCCTGCGCCGTCCCGCTGACCATCGCGCGGAGCCCGCCGAGCGAATCGCCAGCGAAGGCCCACCCGAAGAACAGGTCGGTCATGTTGAAGACCGTCGCGTTGATGCTGTTGGTGACCTTGAAGGCGTCAACCTTCAGCAGGTCCTTGTAGTTCCCCAGGCCGACGGCGGCGGAGAGGATGCCGGCGTCCTCGAACGCGAGCTCCCAGACCACGAGCTGGAACGCCGCGGCCTGCTGGTTGGTCATCGCGTCGGTCGCGCTGCCGCGACGGTCGATGAGGCCAGCCTCGATCGCGTTGGCGTAGAGCGACTGCAGGTAGCCGGCGCGGATCGTGCCGATCGCGCCCGTCGGGGCGTCGGGCTCGGGGGCCGAAGCGACGCTGACGACGTCGTAGGTCTTGACCTGCCCGACGACGTTCTGCGCGATGTCGATGCAGAACGTGCGCAGCATCTGACCAGCGAACAGCTCCGAGTCGCCCTGCACCTGGTGCTTGAGGGCGCCCGCGTTCACATTCGCCGAGATCGTGCCCTGCGAGTGCGTCATCGAGATGTTGTACGTGCCGGTGTTCTGACCGAGGCCCATGTACTTGGCCTTGATCGTCGCGGCGGACGCGCCGCCAGCGCACGCGGCGATCGCCGCGCATGCAACAAATGTACGAACCATTGGAATCCTCTCTCCGTGGTGACCTTTCGCCGACGCCGGGCCCGCCGGGACCCTCTCCATCTCCTGAAACACTCTCTCTCGTCGGCTGGGGACAGAGTACAACCCAAACCGAGGGAGTCGAGCGCCGAAGGTCGTCAAAAACCACGTAAATGTGTGTCAAACAGACGCTTACCGGACCGGCGCCGCCGGAGCGATCAACCGAAACCCCCGCGCTTCGCCAGTGTGAAGTCGTTGAGGTGCGCCACGTCCGACGCGCTCATCTTCTCCAGGTTCTCAAACCGCTCGACCAGCCCCTCGGTGGAGTCGCTCGAGAGACGCGCCATCAGCGCGAACTTGTGACGCAGGATGTCGCGAAGGTCCGCCGTCGTGTTGCGCGCGTGCCCGGCCGGGTACATGACCAGCCCCGAGTCGTGCACCTTGCCCGAAGCGTCCTCCATCTTGAGCGAGGTCGGGATGCCGTCGGGGTACTTCGCGTCGTACTCGGGGCCGCCGTGCTCGAAGCGGATCTTCTGCATGATCGAGCGCGTGACCGGGTTGAAGATCGCGCTCGCGTCTTCCTTGTAGTCCGCCGGCTCGAGCATGAGCGCCTTCCAGACCGCGTCGTGCGCGCCGCCCCCCTTAGGAAGCGACCCGCCGTTCTTCGCGGCGAACTCGCACGCCTTGCGCAGCAGCGTCGCGACGATGTACGCCATCGAGTGGTCGGCGCTCTGGCGCGTCTTCGGGTCCATCTTCATCGGGTTGCCGATGATGCCGAAGGCCGGCTCGTACGCCAGGATGGTGATCGTCTTCACGCTCTCGCCCGGGGCGCCCTTGAGCAGCTCGGGCGACTTGCTCACCAGATCGATCACGCCCTGCAGCGCGCCTGCCGACTGGTGCTCATACAGCCCCAGCTTGAAGTGCATCCCCATCACCGCGAAATCATCCCCGCTGTGGCCCAGGTGCAGGTCGAAGGGCGCGGGCGCCATCTCCTTCCAGCGCTCCTTGCCCTGCGTGGTCGGCTCGAAGAAGCGGAAAATCGCCTCGGGGTTGCGGAAGATGTCGCGAGGCCCCAGGAACCCGCGCTTCGAGCGCATCGCGCTCAGCACCGCCACCTCGCTGCTGATGGCGGCGGACGCGCCCTTGCTGTCGCTCAGCTGCTTGCCCGCCCGGATCGCGCGCCACGGGATGTAGTGCGCCACCACCATGCCGATCGCGCTCTCGATCTG
Organism: Phycisphaeraceae bacterium; assembly: GCA_019636675.1. Classification (NCBI taxonomy): domain Bacteria; kingdom Pseudomonadati; phylum Planctomycetota; class Phycisphaerae; order Phycisphaerales; family Phycisphaeraceae; species Phycisphaeraceae bacterium. Next base: position 18,164 of record JAHBXC010000005.1, on the reverse strand, counting down.
CTCTTCGGTCGCGCCCGTCATCGCGCCGTACACCGCCGCCGACGCGATCGCGCCGTGCACCACGTGGTCGATCTTGTAGGACTTGAGCGAGAACACCTCGGCCAGACGCCCGCGGATCTCGTCGATCGCCAGCAGCCCGCGCAGCGTCGTCATGCCGTCGAGCCCCATCGTCTGGGCCGCGGCGATCGCCACCGGGTAGAAGTCGTTGTGCCCGAACTCGCCCGCGGTGTGCCCCAGCGCGGGGTTGTAGCCGAAGTTCGTCCCGTTGCTGTCCCACTCGCGCACCGCGGACGAGTTGGCGACGACCGCCTTCTCGGGCTTCACGCGCGTGGAGTCTCCGAAGATCGTCGCGCCTTTCGGGTCGGGGTACTCGAGCGCCTCGGCGCGCAGCACGGTGGGGGCGTTGGTGCCCAGCGCGATCGCCGACAGGCCGCAGAAGGTGGCGTCGACGTGGAACAGGTTGACGCGCTCGAACACCGAGTCGTCCGGCTGCCCGAAGCGGGCGCCCTTCGCGTCTTTCCCACGCACGAAATCGATCGCGTAGCGCGCGATCCCCAGGGCCTGGTTGCTGTCGGCCGGGAGGATCATGTGCGTGTCGGTGACCTGGAACGCGTGCGCGGCGGGGGCTTCGGCGGCGGGCATGGGGCTCTCCTCAGGGTGAAACGAAGGGACCAAGGGTAGGGGGCGACCCCCGGCTCGCGGCAAAAAAGAAAGCGCGGGCGAGGATGCCTCGCCCGCGCAGGGGGTGTCTCAGGGGGACAGGGGGGTCAGCGGCGTCGGCGCAGGGCCGCGACGCCGAGCATCCCGCCCAGCGCGAGGGTGGCGCCGGGCGCCGGGATCAGCTGGAAGTAGTTGGCCGAGATCCAGTCGGCGAGGTTGTATCCGCTCTCGAGACCGAACTCGCCGTCGAACCACCAGTGCACGCCCAGATACACGCGGCTGATCGCGTTCTCGAACGCCGCCTGGCTGAACGAGTCGAACGAGCGCAGCACGCCGATCGCGTCCGGGTCGTCGGTGCCGATGGTGAACGAGATGTTGTCTGAGCCGAAGAAGGCCGCCATCACGCCGGCGTGCACGCCGGCGAAGGTGGCGTGTCCCGAGGTGTACGCCGGGAAGGGGGGCGTGTACATCGCGAGGGCCTCCCAGGTCGGGTCGGAGATGGTGTCCGCGTTGCCGTCTTCGTCGGCGCGCCGGATGCCCTCGATGGGGCGCCACAGATCCATGTCGGTGTTGTACTTGGCGTCCCACGCGACGATCGCCGCGTCGCCCATCGCGACGCTGACCATCGCGAACAGTCGCGCCTTGTCCTGCAGGGACAGGTTCTGGTCGTCGGCGACGACCTGGGTGATGTAGTTGAGGTGTCCCGGCGGCTTGAAGGTGCCGTCCATGTCGTTCGCCCAGAAATAGGCGATCTCGGTCTGGTCGGCGGTGCGCGTCGCGCTGTTGCGCGCGCCGAGTTCCTTCACCTGGTTGAAGTCCTGCGTGTAGCGCTCGCTGGTGAGCGCGGGCGCCTCGGGCGGGCGGAACTGATCGCCCTGATCCATCGTCCAGGGACGGACATTGCCCCAGTGCGGGCCGTAGGGGTCGCTGAAGTTCGGGAAGGTGGGGTTCCAGTTCCCGGGGGCGGCGCCGGGCGTGTACTTGATCTCGTTGTCCCACCCGTCCGTGTCGCACCAGGGCAGCATGTCGTCGGCGATCTGATTCGCCAGCGCGATGCCCAGGTTGCGCGCGTTCGCGTCGCCGATCGAGCTCAGGTGCGACGCGAGCAGGTTGTCGTACTGCGTCTGCAGTTCCGGCGTCAGACTCGCCGTTGCGCTCAGCACGCGGTGCGCCGCCTGCGCGATCGCGGCCTCCATCGACGCCTGCTCGTAGCCGCCGATGCGGTTGCGATACTGGGTGTGCGTCGTGTTGATCGAGTTCACCGCGTCGTACATCGCCACGTTCATGATCGCGCCGATGCGCGAGATGTGGCCCGGGCCGCCTCCCATGACGCGGATCGCATCGCGGTAGGCGCTGTTCCAGTCGTTGATCACATCGCCGTGCGCCGTGCACGACATCGCGAGCGCCAAACCGGCGCACGCCTTCAAAGCAGTTCTGTGCATGCCTGACTCCTTTCCCACAAGAGCATGTAGCATCGCACCCCGACCGGGGTGGTGTCAAGACCTATCCGTCCGCTGCTCGATTTTTTGCCCGGGTCATCCCCGGGGATGATCGGGCCCCGGCTCGACTTCTCGGAGCGTGGTCTTCCCATCTTCCCACGCAACCCTCGTCGTGGGCAGCGCCTCGGGGTGCTCTCGCTGCAGGAAGGTCAGGATGCCCTCGCGCACGGCGCAGCGCAGGTCCCAGAGGTCCCCCGAGTTCGCCGCCGACACCAGCAGACGCACCTCGATCTCGCGCTGCTTCGTGTCGGTCACCTGCACGACGCACACTCGTTTGTCCCACTTGTCGCTCGCGTCGCACAAGCGCTGCAGCTCGGCCCGGATCGCGTCGATCGGCGCCCGATAATCCAGGAAGAGGAACGCGGTCCCCAGCATCTCGGCGCTCGTGCGCGTCCAGTTCTGGAAGGGGTTCGTCAGGAAGTGCGACAGGGGCACGATGAGACGGCGCTGGTCCCAGATCCGCACCACGACATAGGTCGCGGTGATCTCTTCGACCCGCCCCCATTCCCCGGAGACGATCACCACATCGTCCAGCCGGATCGGCTCGGTCAGCGCGATCTGCAGGCCCGCGATGATGTTCTCGAGCAGGGGCCGGGCCGAGAGGCCCACCACCAGCCCGGCCAGCCCGGCCGACGCCAGCAGACTCGTGCCCAGCTCGCGCACGCGAGGGAAGGTCATCAGCATCACCGCGATCGCCACCACGATCGCGAAGATCTCGATCGTGCGCACCACGACGCGCAACTGCGTGTGCTTGCTGCGCGCGTTCAGGTTGTCGCTCACGCTCATGTCGTAGCGTGAGAGCAGGAACTCCTCGAGCGCGTTGATCGCCGCCACGACCGCCCACGCGACGCCCCCGATCAGCGCCAGCGACAGCGCGTGGCGCACCGCCCCGACATACCCGCCCAGCGCCATGGGCGTGCTCATCGAGAGCATCACCAGCGTGGGGATCAGCAGGCGCGTGGGCCAGTCCAGATGCCGGATCAGGATGCTGTCCAGCCCGAAGGGCGTCCGCTTCGCGACCTGTGTCAGCACCCGGCGCAGCGCGAACTGCGCCGCCAGCGCGATCAGCGCCCCCAGCGCCAGCACGCCGATTTCGGTCAGTGTTCGGGTCATCGTGGCCTCGACCGCTTCCACGACGGGCCCGACCCGGGCTGCCTGCTCTGTCTGTGTCATTCCGATCACCGGCTGCGAGGAAAGGTGGGTCCCGGCATACCCTAGACCGCGGGCGCCCGACGCGACCGCCCCATCCATATCGAGGAGCAGCCCAGAGATGTCCGACCGCACGCCCGTGATCGTCGCCGCCAAGCGCACCCCAATCGGCAAGTTCATGGGGGGGCTCTCGAAGGTCCCCTCGCCCGTGCTCGGCTCGTACGCGATCGAGGGCGCCCTCGCCGACGCCCCCGCCGCCAAAGACCACATCCAGGAAGTGGTCATGGGCTGCGTCCTGCAGGCCGGCGTGGGCCAGAACCCGGCGCGCCAGGCCGCTCTCAAGGCCGGGCTGCCCGACTCCATGAACTGCTGGACCGTCAACAAGGTCTGCGGCTCGGGCCTCCAGGCCGCGATGCTCATCGCGCAGGCCATCAAGGCCGGCGACATCGACGCCGGCGTCGCGGGCGGGCTCGAGTCCATGTCCCTCGCGCCCCACATGGTCTACGCGCGCGCCGGGATCAAGTACGGCGACGCCAAACTCGTCGACCACATGGCCGCCGACGGGCTCACCTGCGCCTTCGAGTGCTGGCCCATGGGCAACGCCGCCGAGCACACCGCCAGCCAGTTCAAGATCACGCGCGACGAGCAGGACGCCTGGTCCGTCCGCTCCAACCTGCGCGCCGCCGAGGCGACCAAGAACGGCTGGTTCAAGCACGAGATCGTCGCGCTCAGCGCCGAGCAGGTCATGTCGCGCCAGGGCGGCGTCGAGCACGACGAGGGCTTCCGCGCCGACACCAGCGCCGAGACCCTCGCCAAACTCCGCCCCGCGTTCGACAAGGCCGGCTCCGTCACCGCCGGCAACGCGAGCCAGATCTCCGACGGCGCCGCGGCCCTGGTCATCATGACCGAGAAGAAGGCCAACGAACTCGGTCTGAAGATCCTCGCGCGCATCGCGTCGTACAGCACCGCCGGCGTCGCGCCCAAGGACCTCTTCACCGCGCCGGGCAAGGCCGTCCCCGCCGCCCTCGCGAAGATCGGCAAGACCGTCAACGACGTCGACCTCTTCGAGATCAACGAGGCCTTCGCGGCACAGGCCCTCGCCAACATGAAGGCCGCCGAGATCAACCCCGAGAAGGTCAACGTCTGCGGCGGCGCGGTCGCGCTCGGCCACCCCATCGGCGCGTCGGGCGCGCGCGTGCTCACCACCCTCGTGCACCAGATGAACCGTCTCGACAAGAAGCGCGGCGTCGCGGCCCTGTGCCTGGGCGGCGGCAACGCGGTCGCGATGGTCATCGAGCGCTGAGCGACATCGCCCGCGCAACACAGCCACGACCGACCCCGGCAACCGCCGGGGTTTTTTCGTGTTGATCGATGCAAGTATCTGATTAACAGACGCTTGTGCATATCGGATTTTTCTTGCTGTTTGGGCGTGATCTGGTACAGTGAAGGAACGCACGCGAGAGAGGACCTGCGCACAGGGTCACGCGTGCGGGTCAGGAAGGATGCACACATCCAAGGAGGAGTAGCAATGACTGCTACCTGTGTTCGTCGCGCGAGCGTGGCGCTCGGCGCGGTCTGTTTCGCGTCGAGCGCGTCGGCGCAGGTCGATCCCGCGTGCGTGGTCGGCCCGCCCATCTGGCGAGGCGAGCCCCTCTCCGTCTGGGCGCAGTGGGCGTTCGAGACGCAGCCCGACAACCTGCAGTCCATCACCCCCAACATCCTGCAGACGGTCGGCGGCACGGGCGGCGAGACGCTCTTCGACGGCTTCGCCACCCACGCCGAGGTCGATTCCGGCGGCAACTGGGCGTGGATCCCGCGCTTCGACAACTCCGACGGCGCGCTCCAGGCCGGGCAGAGCGGCGGGCAGATCTTCTTCAAGGTCCAGAACTGGGTCGATCAGGAGCCCGTCAAGTGGATCCGCATCCAGATCGAGTTCGAGGGCTCCGTTCCCCCGTTCGTCTCGCTCGTCGAGGGCTACAAGGGCGACTCGACAGACCCGCTGCCGGGCGTCATCACCCAGCAGCCGGTCTTCACCGGCCCGACGACCTACTTCATGGACTGGGAGATCCGCCCCAACCCGGACTGGGATCTGATCGTGCTCGACCTCGCGCCGGGCGTCATCCTCGATCGCATCTGCATCGACACGATCTCGCTCCCCACGCCCGGCGCCGGCGCGCTGCTGTCGCTCGCCGGCCTCGTCGCGCTGCGACGCAGACGCGTGCCGTGACACAGAACCGATGAATCCTGCGCAGCCCCGCGCCGGTCACGGATCGGCGCGGGGCGCTTCCAGCCGAACCCGCACGCGCGTCAAGATGAATCCGGGCTCATGCCCCCTCCGACGCTGCCTTCATCTTGCAGACCGACAATTCTGTTGATGCGTCACACGGCGCCGGGCGACGCGCCCGGGCCGATCCGACGCCAAAGAAAGGAGTCGCGCATGCTCCGCTGGGCAGTCGTTTTCTTCATCGTCGCGATCATCGCCGCTATCTTCGGCTTCGGAGGCATCGCCGGCGCAGCCACCGATATCGCGAAGATCCTGTTCTTCATCTTCCTCATCCTGTTCCTCGTCGGGCTCGTCATGGGCCTGGTGAGGGGCAAGTCGGGCCCGGCAGTCTGAACCCGGGTTTCAACTGGATGCGTGCATCCGCCGCGACGACGCCGGCTAAGGTGTCAGCATGACCAGCACGGCCACACACACCGCGCTCGTGACCGGCGCCAACCGCGGCATCGGGCTCGAACTCGTCCGCACGCTCCGCTCACGGGGATACGCCGTCATCGGGACCGCTCGCGATCCCGACGACGCTTCCGAACTCAAGGCCGCCGCGTCCGAGACGCTGCGGCTCGACCACGCCGATCCGGAGAGCGTGCGCGCTCTCGCGCGGACGCTGGGCGACAGGCCCATCGACCTGCACATCAACAACGCCGGCGTCGGCGACGAGCCGGGAACGCTCGACGACCTCGACTGCGACGCGCTCGAGACCTTCTTCCGCGTCAACGCCATCGGCCCCATGCGAGTGACGCAGGCCCTCCTGCCCAACATCCGCGCGGGCAGCGCGGGCGAGGGCGGCACGGTCGTCAACATCTCCACCATCATGAGCAGCATCGCCACCACCGGCGCCGGCTACTACGGCTATCGCGCCAGCAAGGCCGCCCTCAACATGCTCGCCAAACTCGCCTCCCTCGACCTCGCTTCCGACGGCGTGATGGTCGTCAACCTGCACCCGGGCTGGGTCCAGACGCGTATGGGCGGAGAGAACGCCGCGATCACCCCGAAGGAGAGCGCCGAGGGCCTCGTCCGCGTGATCGAGAACCTCACCGATGACATGCGCGGGGGGCTGTATGACTACAGGGGGGAGCGAATCCCTTGGTGAGAGATTGTTCGGGTGATCAGTATCGCGATGGCTGCGACAGCAGCGAGCTCGATCGCGATCAAGAAACTGGGAATCCCCGCCAAGTTCTCTGACAGCCACGTAGTTGTGCTGTGGTAATGTTTCCGGCTGCGCATCAACGAATCAGCTAGCAAGTAAAGCAAAATCAACGAGTGGACCACGAGTATCGCCTCGATGCCGCATGCGACGAGCAGTAGGCACTGCCGGGCTAGGGCGATTGGGTGTCTGCGTGACCGCTTGAGGCGGTGGCCCGTGTGAGAGGACTTGGCATGGCTTGCGGGTGAGACTTCATCCACCTTGGAGGCGAGAACGCCTTTGACAAGTGCCATCCGCTCCGCTTCCGAAGGGCTCGGCGCTACAACTTCAACGACGAGATCCTGGCCGGATTCGCGGCTCGCCCCAGTGACCCGATAGTGCTGCATATCATCTGCCTCGTCTGCAAGTCTCAATGTGTTTGCAAATCAAACGAACGGCGCTTGGAGAGCATAACGATGTCCGATGTCGGCGTGAAGAAGGTTGCGGTCGTGGGCGGCGGGCAGATGGGCGGGGGGATCGCGCAGGTCGCCGCCGTCGCCGGGTTCGAGGCGGTCGTGTTCGACGCGTCGGCCCAGCAACTCGAGCGCTGCCGCGCCACGCACCAGAAGCTCCTTGCGCGGGCCGTCGAGAAGGGCAAGATGTCCCAGGGAGACGCCGACGCGACCCTGAAGCGCGTCGCCTATGTCGAGACCATGGACGGCATGAAGGGCGCCGATTGGGTCGTGGAAGCGGTCGTCGAGGACGCGAAGGTCAAGAAGGAGATCTTCCGGAACCTCGCCGCGCTCTTCACCGACGAACGCGTGGTGCTCGCGACGAACACGAGTTCGATCAGCATCACCGAGATCGCCGCGGCGACCGGCGGCGCTGCGTCGCGCGTGGTCGGCATGCACTTCTTCTACCCCGTGCCCGTGATGGGGCTGGTCGAGGTCATCAAGGGCCTGCAGACGAGCGACGAGGTCGTCGAGCGCACGATCAAGTTGAGCGAGGCGTTCGGCAAGACGCCCCTCAAGGCCAACGATCGCGCCGGCTTCGTGAGCAACCGCGTGCTGATGCCCATGATCAACGAGGCGTTCTACGCGCTGATGGAGGGCGTCGCCGAGCCCGAGGCGATCGACGGCATCATGAAACTCGGCTGCAACTTCCCCATGGGCCCGCTGCGCCTGGCCGACTTCATCGGCCTCGACACCTGCGCGCACATCATGGATGTTCTGGCCGAGGGGCTCAACAGCGAGCGCTACCGCCCGTGCCCCCTGCTGCGCCAGTTCGTGACGGCGGGGCGTCTTGGCGACAAGTCCGGTCGCGGCGTGTTCGAGTACGCGAAGAAGTAATCGCTCCGCTCAGTTCTCGGGGAAGAACTCGGTGAGCAGGGCCGATCGCAGCGTGTTCTGGTCGATGGGCTTGAGCAAGCGCGTGCGGTCGAGCAGATCGACCTCGTTGAGCGGCGGGCTGGTGTACCCGGTGATGAAGAGGTAGGGGGCGCCGCGCCGCTCGAGGGCGCGGGCGATCACTCCGGAGTTGCCCCCCTTGATGTTGACATCGAGCACGGCGCCCTCGACCTCGGGGGACGAGGCGATGCGCGTGGCTTCGTCGAGGGAGGGGACGGGGCCGACGACCTCGCAGCCGAAGTCCTCGAGCATCCTCTTGATGGACTGGGCGATGAGGAAGTCGTCCTCGACGAGGAGGAGTCGCATGCCTCGGAGGGGGTTGAGTTGTTCGATGCTGAAGCAGGCCATGGTTAGCTCGATGCCTCCGGCGTTGGGTGCGAGATCACTGCCGCCGCGCGCATCGAGGCGCCTGGTACGAAGATTGTCGCTTCGAGTCCCTCGCGTGTAAAGCGGACGGTGGTCTCGCCGTCGAGCTCGTAGGGGACGACGCCTTGGAGGAGGTCCATGCCGAAGCCGGGCTCGATGTTCTCGGGGACCGGGGGCCCGGCCCGCTCGGCCCAGCGGAAGCGGAAATCGCGTGAGTTCGGGTCGAATTCCCAGGCGATCTCGACGCGCCCGTGTTCCGAGGAGAGCGCCCCGTGCTTGGCGGCGTTGGTGGCGAGCTCGTGGACGGTCATGCAGATCGCCGGGGCGGCGTTGCTGGGCAGCAGCAGATCGGGCCCGGTCATCGAGATCCGGTTGGGAGAATGGTCGGTCGCGTACGGAGCGACGACCTTGTGGAGCATGCTGAGGAGCCCCACGCCCTCCCAGCGCTGCTCCGCGAGCAGGGAGTGCATGGCGGCCATGGCGCGGATGCGCCCGACGAAGGACTTGGAGAACTGATCGAGCGAGTCGGCGTCGCGCAGCGAGCTCTCGGTGATCGCGAGGACCGCCGCGAGGTTGTTCTTCACGCGATGGTCGAGCTCGCGCATCATCAGCTGCTGGCGCTGCTCGGCGCGTTTGCGATCGGTGATGTCGCTGAGGAAGATGGCCAACCCGTCCTGCGCGGGGCTGACGCGAGCGTCGAACCATTTCTCGAGCACTTCGCAGTAACTCTCGACCCGCTCTGCCTTGCCCGTCTCGATCACGGCTTGAAAGAGTCGTTTCCACATCGAATCGACGGACTTGGGCAGCACCTCGAAAAGGCCTTTCCCAACCGACGAACCCGCCGGCTGCCCGACCATGCGGTCGAAGGCGGGGTTCGCGGTGCGGATGAGGAACCGGGAATCGATGATCAGGAAGCCGTCTGTGCTGTTCTGCAGCACGAAGTTCAGCCGGCGCTCCGCCGCGTGCATCGCTTCCTGCGCCTGCTTGTTCTCGGTGATATCGAAGATCACGCTGTCCCACACGACGGAACCGTCGGGGAATCGCTCGGGATGCCCGAATCCCTGAAGCCACTTGCGCGTCCCCGCTCGCGTCGTGATGCGCCACGCGAACGACCAGGGCTGGCCGGTGGTCGCCGACAACTCGACCGACTCCTTCATCCCTTCGACATAGTCCGCGTCGATCACCTCCCACAGCAGGGAGGCGCTCTTGCCGATCTCCTCCGCATCGGCCTCCCAGATCGCGAGGCACCCTGGGCTCATGTAGTCGAGCCGATCCGTCCCGTCGGGGGCGAGGATGTACCGAAAGATCGCGCCGGGGATGTTGGCGGCCATCTTGCGGAAGCGATGCTCGCTCTCGCGCAGAGCGCGTTCGGCGCGGGCGCGCTCCGAGACATCGCGCACCACGACCTGCGCAGCGGGCCGGCCCTCGTAGGTGAAGGGGCTCGCGGCGATTTCCACCGGGACCCAGCTCCCGTCGGCGTGCTGGAAGCGTTCCTGGATCAGAGGAACAGCCTCGTGATTCTCGTACAGTCGCCTGATCCGATCGCGCACGATCTCGTGATAGTCGGGATGGATGAACGAGAGGACATCGCGCCCGAGGAGGTCGTCGGGGGTGGCGGCGCCGAGCATCCGCGCAAACGCTGGGTTCACGAACACGATCTTGCGGTCCGAACTGATGAACACCCCGTCGGGAGAGGTCTCCACCAGCCCGCGGTACCGCTCGTCGTGCTCCTGCGCGAGGCGCTCGGCGCGCCGGGCCTGCCCGGTCGCGGCGCGCGTGAGCACGAACAGCAGAACCGCCGACCCGAGCACGAACACAACGCCCTTGACCGTCTGAATGCGGCTCGAGCGTTCCGGCTCGAGCCCCATCACGTGCAACGCCCGGTCGGACAGCAGGATCCACAGCACCGCGAACAGGGCGTAGATCAGCGCGATCCGCGCCGGGGAAATCAGGGTCAGACGGTGATTCGTGTCGCTCACGGGCGCGGGTTCCAGATCATCGTTCCGGATTGTCGCCGGAACCGGAGGGCGACACAAACCGGGCCGGCGCGTGAACCTGCGCAGTCTGGCGAGTGCGGGCGGAGGCAATCCCGGGTGTTTTGCCTGCCTCTTCGGGAAAACCATTGACCCCGGTTCGGGTGTTGCTATCTTCGGTCTCCCGGCGGACTTGTGTGAAGGGTCCGTCCGGGTGCTCACTGGAACGAGGAGAGAGATGATGAAGATGACGATTGCAGCCGCGGCTCTCGCCGCGACGGTCGGCGCGTCTGCGCTGGCCGCCAACGTGACCAACCTGGACATCAGCAACCTCGGCACCACCGGCGGGTGGTCGGCGTGGGGCACCGCTGGCAATGGCTCCGCCACGATCTCCGGCGCACGCCCCCGCTCGGGCAACGGCTCGCTCGAGCTGCGCACCGGCGCGTCGGGCGACAAGGCCGCCGCCACCTTCGGCTCGACGCGCTTCCAGACCGGGCCCTTCCTCGGCACCCTGGGCCAGCTCGCCGCCGGCAGCATCTCGTTCGACTTCCTCGTCGACTCGTCGACGACCACCGCCGGCTTCCGCGCCCCGGCCCTTGAGTTCGCCGTGCGCAGTGCCGACGGCAGCCAGGGCGTCACCCTCAAGTGGGAAGCCGCCTACAACGGCTACCCGAGCAACGGCCCCGGCGTCCCCATCGACTCGTGGGTCACCGTTGACGCCACCGCCGGCAACTTCTGGATGTTCCGCACCGGCGGCGCCGTCGAGCAGTTCGGCGTCACCCTCGAGGACTGGGTCAACGGCGCCACCTTCGGCGGCAGCCCCCTCCTCAGCGCCGACAGCGTCGTCGTCGGGATGTCTATCCAGGCCGGCTCCGGCTGGGACAACGACTTCCTCGGTTACGCCGACAACATCAATGTCAGCTTCTTCGGCGGCGAGACCTACCACGCCAACTTCGAGCTCGAAGGGGCGGTCATCCCCGCCCCCCTCGCCGGCCTGATGGGCGGCGCCGGGCTCATGCTCGTCGGCGCGCGCCGCCGTCGCTGAGTGAACACTGATCACGATCCTGAAATGAAACACGCGGGCTCCGAGAGGGGCCCGCGTGTCTTTTTGCCCAAACCCCCTCGTTCCACCGGACATGCGCTTCCCTCGGAGCCCTGCCGTCCCGCGCCCGGCGCCCCGCCCACCCCGTCTAAACTACGCCATGACCACCGCTATGCCCCACGGTTCCGCTTCGACCCGTTTCGCCGGCCCCGGGCTCGACAACCTCGATCCCCACGCCGTCACGATCTCCGGGCTCGTGCTTGATCCCGTCTACGGGCCGCCCGCCCTCGGGGGCGACGGCCTGCCCGAATCGCTCAAGCACAGCGAGCGCGACATCGGCGCGCCCGGGCAGTTCCCCTACACGCGAGGGCTCTTCCCCCAGGGCTACCGCACGCGTCTGTGGACGATGCGCCAGTTCGCCGGCTTCGGCTCCGCCGACGACACCAACGCGCGCTTCAAGTACATCCTCCGCCAGGGCGCCGGCACCAAGGCCAACACCGGCCTCTCGACGGCCTTCGACCTGCCCACCCTCATGGGGCGCGACAGCGACGACGCCCTCAGCGCCGGCGAGGTCGGCAAGTGCGGCGTCGCGATCGACACCATCGAGGACATGCACCGCCTCTACGCCGACATCCCCATCGATCAGGTCACCGTCAGCCAGACCATCAACGGCCCCGCCGCCGTCATCTGGGCGATGTACCTCGCGATGGCCAAGCAGCGAGGCATCTCGTGGGACACGCTGGGCGGCACCCTGCAGAACGACATCCTGAAAGAGTTCCACGCCCAGAACGAGTTCATCTATCCCCCCGAGGCGAGCGTGAAACTCGTCGTCGACACGATCGAGTTCCAGTGCCGCCAGGTGCCGCGCTGGAACAGCGTGTCGATCAGCGGCTACCACATCCGCGAGGCGGGCAGCACCGCGGCCCAGGAGCTGGCCTTCACGCTGCGCGACGGCATGGAGTATGTCGAGGCCTGCATGAAGCGCGGGATGGATGTCGACGAGTTCGCGCCGCGCCTCTCCTACTTCTTCAACAGCCACAACGAGTTCTTCGAAGAGATCTGCAAACTCCGCGCCGCGCGGCGCATCTGGGCCCGCATGATGCGCGACCGCTACGGCGCCAAGAACGAGCGCTCGTGGTTCATGCGCACCCATGTCCAGACCGCCGGCTGCTCGCTCACCGAGCAGCAGCCCCTCAACAACATCGTGCGCGTCGCCTATCAGGCGATGGCCGGCGTGCTGGGCGGGTGCCAGTCGCTCCACACCGACTCGATGGACGAGACGCTGGGCCTGCCCACCGAGCAGGCGGTGACGGTCGCGCTGCGCACGCAGCAGATCCTCGCCCACGAGACCGGCGTCACGCGCGTCGTCGACCCGCTGGGCGGCTCGTGGTTCGTCGAGGCCCTCACCGACAAGATCGAGGAAGAGGCCCTCGCCTTCATCGACGAGATCGATCGCATGGGCGGCGGCGCCTGGCCCAGGGGCTACGGCGGCGTCGTCGAGGGCATCAACAAGGGCTACTTCCGTCGCCAGATCGCCGAGGCGTCGTACCGCTTCAGCGAAGAGGTCGAAGCGGGCGATCGCATCATCGTGGGCGTCAACGCCTACGCCGATTCGAGCGAGGACCGGCCCATCGACATCCTCACCATCTCCGACGAGGTCGAGACCGAGCAGGTCAAGCGCCTCGCGGCGTTCAAGGCCAAGCGCAACGGGGCCGAGGTCGAGCGCGCCCTCGAGGGCATTCGCCAGGCCGCGCGCAAGGACGAGAACACGATGCCGGCGCTGGTCGCCGGCGCCGAGGCGAACTGCACGCTGGGCGAGATGGTGCAGGCGCTGGCGGATGTGTATGGGCGGTACACGGGCGGGCCTGAATGGTGAGCGGAAGGGAGTAGGGAGCGGGGAGTAGGGAGCAGGGGGGAGAAGAGGCCCGGAGAAGAAGGGAGGCGGGGCCAATCTGGACCCCCTCCCGCTCGCGGGAGGGGGCAGGGGGAGGGTCTTCTTCCCCGAGGGGGGCTTGTGCTAAGGTGATCCCATGATCGCGCAGGTTGTCACCGAGAAGCTGGCGGAGACCCGGGCCGCGTGCGAGAGGCACCGGGTACGGAACCTGTGGCTGTTCGGCTCGGCGGCCACGGGCGAGTTCGACCCGGCGACGAGCGATCTGGACTTTCTGGTGGAGTTCGAGGCGGGCGTGAAGCGGGGCTTCGACGGCGAGTACTTCGGGCTCATGCGCGCGCTGGAGACGATCTTCGCCGGGCGGCGCGTCGAGGTGGTCGAGGTGGGTGCGAGCGAGAACCCGTACTTCCTAGCCGAGGTTGAGAGGCAGAAGAGGGCGCTGTATGCTGCGGAGGCTCACATAGACGACTATTATCTACAGCGAGGGGTATTACATTGAAAACTCAGGGACGACTCGTCTCAGACCTTGGCGTTATGGTACTTGCAAGTATAATTGCGGGGGTTGCGCTATTGGCTCTAGGGCCCGCGATCTCTGGGCTGTGGTCAACGCCACGACACAGGATGGAGGCTCGCGTCTCGACCGCCACATTCGACATCCCCCCGGCCGTCGGCAGTTATATGGACATTGTTTCGGATCATCGCGCGCAGAAAAGTATTCTTGATATCGCGAATGCCCTTGGCAACAAAGCCGGCGGTACAGATTCTACTCTTGAAGCATCCTTCTCTCTCGTCGACGCCGACGACGATGACCTGAGGATTGAGTTCGCCAAGCGAGGAGTTCTTCCCGAAAATCAGGATAATTTGATGATATTGGCGAGGCTGGTGCGAACTAAAAAAGAACTTGCGGCACTCAGGGGTGTAGATGGAACATACCAGGCAGCGTCTGTTGTAATCACCAACACCGGCAAGGAGAAGTTGTCCAATGTAGGCATCATCTTCGAATCACCGGCTTACATTTATGGACATCAGAAAGATCCCGTCTCGGTCGATAAAGATCAGCGTATTTCACTTGGCGATCTCCGGCCGGGAGAAGCATTTCGACTAAATGCTTGGATGCGTTCAGCGTGGTCGGTCCGTTTGTTGAGCAGCGTGAAACCGATTGTATTCGTCAACTCGGACGAGGTTGTCGCGGAAAACCGAGTGGAGATCCTTGCTCCGGCATCGAGCATTCGCCAGCTTGAGGCGTACCGTGCCGGGCTGAAACTCGTTGGAATGCTAGGGGCCTTGTTTGCCGGGGCGCTTATAGCCCATGTGATTGGTCGACTGGTTGGGTCATACATGGACGCAAAATCCTGACCCGTCTTGGCCTGATATGTTGGCAGGCAGACGAGTTGGGTGGCGAGGACCCCCCCTAAGCCTGCTCACTACAAAGGAGGCGGTTGCAATGGCGGCTACAAGTATACATTTTGAGCGCAAGTATTCGAGAGGATTTCGGCTCGACGCCGAGGCGATCAAGAAGATTGATCAATTCTTTCGCGACGATCTTGGCACGGGGGACGAATTAAAGTATCGTGTTCATCTTGCGAATGATAGTGTTGTTGAATTTGGCGAAGCAGTCGATGTTGTTGGGCTTGAAAACGGGAACGCGGACCGGATCACGAAGATCGAA
This sequence comes from Phycisphaeraceae bacterium, assembly GCA_019636675.1. Classification (NCBI taxonomy): domain Bacteria; kingdom Pseudomonadati; phylum Planctomycetota; class Phycisphaerae; order Phycisphaerales; family Phycisphaeraceae; species Phycisphaeraceae bacterium. The sequence continues at coordinate 3,105 of JAHBXC010000005.1, read as the reverse complement.
TTGCTAGCGACTATGGATGGTGGCACCAAGTTTGAGATCAGTCTTGGGTCCGTGTCGGGGGTTCGTGTGATGGTCGAGGGCAAGCATCGTGCTGAGCTTGAATCATTGCTTAGACGAGTCACGGATTATCTTGAACGGGACATTATATCATGGTGGCCCCCGGCCGCGACGCAATTTGGAATCCGGGTGTTTATTGGCATAGGATTCCTTGCATTTATGGTGCTTTTGTTGGGTTCGCTTGCAGTTCGAATGGTTCGTGGCGAGGTTGATGTAATTGTGCAATCGCTCCTGTCGGCCCGCGAAGCGGGGGATCATCATCGCATGATTGAGGCAATGATTGATGATCGCATCTATCATCTTAACATTAGAGGATCCCGGTTGTACGGATGGTCGTCATTATTGTTTATCTTGTTCATAATCGCTTCGGCCCCTGCTGCAAGTCTTGCCGCGATTGCAATCAAATTCCTGTTTCCCAGAAATGTGTTTGTCTGGGGTAGAGAAATTCATCGAATCGCGAAGCGTGCGCAGATTAGGGCGTGGCTTTTTTCCGGCTTGGGTCTCGGGATTGTTGCGAGTTTGATTGCTGGTGCGCTCGTGCGGTTATTTTAGCATGTCCTCCACATCCCCCACCCCCACATCCCCCGTCTTCTCGTCTCTCCGCAGCAGCAGCGACGCCGCCACCCCGACGGCCAGGGTGCCCAGGATCACGCCCAGCGAGACATCGGTGGGGATCTTCCATGCGGTGTGGACCAGCATCATCTTGACGCCCACGAAGAGGAGCACGACCACGAGGGCGGGCTTGAGGTAGCGGAACGAGGTGATGGCCGCGGCCAGGCAGAAGTAGAGGGCGCGGAGGCCCAGGATCGCGAAGATGTTGCTGGTGAGGACGAGGAACGGGTCGGCGGTGATCGCGAAGATCGCGGGGATCGAGTCGATCGCGAAGAGCACATCGGTGAACTCGACGAGGACGAGGGCGAGGAGCAGGGGGGTGGCGAAGCGCTTGCCGTTTTCGTGGGTGAAGAAGCGCTGGCCGTCGACGCGGTCGGAGAGGGGGAAGAACTTCTTGAAGAGCCGGACGACGACGCTGGTGGAGGGGTCGTGCGCGTCTGACCGGACGAGGGCCATCTTGATGGCGGTGCCGATGAGGATCGCGCCGAAGAGGTAGGAGATCCACGCGAAGCGCGCGACGAGGGCGGCGCCCACGAAGATCATGATCGCGCGGAAGACGATCGCGCCGAGGATGCCCCAGAACAGCACGCGGTGCTGGTATTCGCGCGGGATGCCCAGCGACGCGAAGACGACGGCGATGACGAACACATTGTCGAGCGAGAGCGATTTCTCGATGACATAGCCGGTGAAGAAGAGTTTGGCGGCCCGGGCGCCGTCGAGCGTCTCGGTGACGCCGGGCCTGCCGAGCACGGGGACATCGAGCCCCAGGTCGAAGACATGGTGGGTGTAGAGGAAGTAGACGCCGACATTGAAGAGCAGCGCGCAGGTGATCCAGACGGTGGTCCAGACCGCGGCCTCTTTGAAGGAGACGACATGGGCGTGCCGGTGGAAGACGCCCAGGTCGAGGGCGAGGAAGACGGCGATGAGCGCGAGGAAGCCGGCGTAGGCCCAGAGCAGCGAGGGGTGCTGGTCGAAGCCGCCGACGAGGGCGAACGGGTTGCAGAGGATGTCCACGGGGGGAATGGAAGGGGGGTGGGGAGGGGGAAGCAAGAGGGATGTTCAACGCGCGGAGGGCGCGGGTGAGAAGACCCTCCCCCTGCCCCTCCCGCGAGCGGGAGGGGGGTCAGATCACGCGTTCTTTCGCGCGAGCCAGCGGCGTCTGGCGGTCAGGGCGATGACGGTCGCGAGGCCGGAGATGGGGAGGAAGAGGAGGCCCGACAGCATCCAGGTGGTGCTGGCGTGCTCGGGGTTGGCCTTGGCGACGAGGTAGGCGGCGATCCAGAACCCGGCGATGAGGGGGATGAGGAGGGCGACCGTCCAGGGGGAGGCGAGCCAGGGCTTGTCGAGGAAGGCGGTGCGGTCGTCGAAGTTTTTGAGGAGGCGTTTCGCCCAGGCGAACTCGGTGGCGAGGATCGCGAGCCCGAGGGGGCCGAGGATCGTAAAGCCCGGTCCCGGAAGGGGGGAGATGGCGGCGCCCACGGCGAGGATGACGATCCCGACGCTCAGGACGACGACCTTGCGCGCGACCCGGGCGGGGCGGAGTTGTCCGGGTCGTGTTTGGGTTGAGGGGTGGCTGGGGGCCTGTGGATCGGTCACGGGGGGTTAGACGGACAAGCGGGCGGCGAGTGTCGAGAAATCCGCAAGATCATCGCTGCGGCTGGCTCGACGGTGGTATCATCGCCGTTCGATAGATCCCTCCACCGAGTGGTTCGGGCGAGGGAGTCAGCGCTGGCAGTGAACTGGTTCCGAGAGCGGTCCCGTCTGCGCGTTTGAAGTAGTCTCGGAAGTCTGGAGTGCGCGAATGCGCCTGTATGTGGGGAACCTCCCCTATTCGACCGGTGATGATGAGTTGCGTCAGTTGTTCGAGCAGTACGGAGAGGTCAACTCAGCCTCCGTGCTCATGGATCGCGAGACGGGGCGTTCGCGAGGCTTCGGCTTCGTCGAGATGCCCGACGAGAACGCGCAGGAAGCCATGACCAACCTCAACGGCCACAACATGGGCGGGCGTCCGCTCGTGGTCAACGAGGCCCGTGAGCGCGCTCCCGGTGGCGGCGGCGGCGGTGGCCGTGGCGGCTTCGGTGGCGGCGGCGGCGGCGGTCGCGGCGGCTTCGGTGGTGGGGGCGGCGGGGGCGGCGGTGGGCCGCGCCGTGGCGGTCACCGCGGCTGGTGAGCTCGCCAGACCTCACGTAGCTCGCTGCACGACACGAGGCGGGGCCGTATCGGCTTCGCCTCGTCGTCGTTTGTGGCCGCGCTCGCTCCCGTGGGTACGAACGGCCGGGCTCGCGGGCCCGGCGCGGGCACGACCCGGCGCGCGCTGCGGCGCCCGGCGCGAGCGACGACCCGGCGCGACGTCCGGTCGCGCGCGGTGAGCGCCGCACCGTCAGCTCATTCGTCCGGCGGATCGCACGTCACGGTCCCGGACACGTTCACGGCGGT